>JANXXV010000656.1 GCA_025350445.1 Bryobacteraceae bacterium
GCGGCACCCGCGAATTGTTGGATGAACTGCTTACCGCCATTGATCACGCGCTGCCCGCGTTTTCGAACGCCATCACGCACACCTACTTCAGCCATGCCGAATTGGAGCGTGTCACGTGATCTATAGTGTCCGTCACCGAACCACCTATGAGTATGAGGACCCGGTTTCGGTGTCGCATCACGTCGTCCGCCTGACTCCGCGCAACTTTCCCGGGCAGACATGCCGTAAGAGCAAGATTTCGGTGGCGCCCATACCGCCCAGCACCGCCAGTTGCAACGACTATTTCGGCAACGCGCAAACATTCTTCACACTACAAGAGCCGCACGAACGGCTGATTGTAGAAGCCAACAGCGAACTCGAAGTGTTCCCTGCAATGGTGCCGGATCTCTCGGCTTCCCTCGGCTGGGAAAAAGTAGCTCGCTTTTTGACCACGGACCACAGCGCCGAAGGACTCAACGCCTATCAGTACGTCTTCGATTCACAGCGCGTACGCGCTAACCGCGAGTTGGCCGACTACGCGCGCGCATCGTTTCCCGCTGGCCGTCCTGTTCTAGAGGCCGCCTTCGATCTCACGCGCCGCATTCATCGCGATTTCATCTTCGATAGCAAAGCCACCGAAGTCTCCACGCCGGTGGAAACATTTTTCGAAAAACGCCGCGGAGTCTGTCAAGATTTTGCCCACCTGCAAATTGCCTGCATGCGATCGATCGGTCTGCCCGCCCGATACGTCAGCGGCTACCTCCGCACACTGCCTCCCAAGGGACGTCCGCGGCTAATCGGCGCGGATGCTTCGCACGCATGGTGCTCAACCTGGAGCCCCGGCGCCGGATGGATAGACTTCGATCCCACTAACAACTGCATTCCGGCGGACGGCCACATCACGGTGGCCTGGGGCCGCGATTACAGCGACGTCTGTCCCATTCACGGTGTGCTGCTGGGCGGGGCGAAGCATACGCTGGACGTGGGCGTGGACGTCATGCCGCTGGAGTGAAATCTCAGGCTCGCAGTTGCGCAACGGCCTCTTCCAGGATCCGGGAGGCTTCGATCGGGTCCAGGGCAGATTCCAGATTTGCGAGCCTGCCGATGCAAATGACAATTTGCCCCGAGCGGAACCAGCCGCTGCCACGCGCTTTCAACTGCCCTACACCAGCTAGATAGACGGGAAGAGCGGATGTGCGGAGTTCCTTCCACAGCAATCCGGCACCGGTCTGGAAGGTATGTAACTCTCCATCCGGACTACGGCGGCCCTCCGGAAATACCAGCACATGAAAGCCTTCATCCATGGCTCGCCCGGCATGCGCGAAGCTCTCCCGGAACCCGCTCTTTTGCGGTAGCGGAAAAACATTAAACAGAGCTGTCGCCAGCCAGTACCCGGCTGGTGCAATCAGATTGAGGAACCAATGCCCCTGTCCTCTTCCGGCGCGCATGTCACGCAACAACTCTCCGCTCATCGCGACCGCCATGTTCCGCCGCATGGCGCCGGGTAGCGAATACAGAATCAATGGCACGTCATAGGCGGTCACGTGATTGCAAACCAGCAGGACTCTCTCGCTGGGCTCGCGTTCCAGCAGCGACTCGACTCGAGGTGCGGCCAGCATCCAAACCAAAGGCCGCATCACTGCCTCAATAAACACACCTCGAAGGAAGCGTTGCGCCCGCGACCACGGCCACAGAGGATAGATATGTTCACCTGCCGCAGGGACCGCTTCTACCGGCGCAGTCCGCGGCCCTTGCGGTTCGGTCGCCGCGTGTTGCAACAGCGACCGCAACTCGCCGAGTGTCTGAATTTGTTGCCACCTCGCATCGTCGATCTGAAGGTCAAATCGCGACTCTAGTTCGGACAGAAGTTCCACCTTTCCCAGACTGTCCAGGTGCAGGTTTTCATGATCGTCCATGGCGGCAATGTCTTCTCCAGTGATTCTGTGGAGAATGGCCGCGAGCGTGTTGCCACTGGTGGAAGAAGGCGCACCGTCACGAACGGACGGCGCAAGCAACCGGGCCACTTCGCGGCGGACCACCTTGCCAGTGGACGTCCGTGGTAAATCGGGCTCCGGCCATATTTGCCACCTCCGCATCTGCTGATATTCCGCAAGCTCGCGATTGGCGGTTTCAACGATAGAAGCTGGATTTCCCGCTCCTCTGAGCACCAGAACAGCCAACGGCTCCGGTCCCGTTCGCCCCTCGATCTCAACCACAGTGCAGGCCTTCACCTGGGGCCGCTTCAGTAGTGCGGCTTCCAGGTCTTCCGGGTAGATATTGAGACCGGAGGCTGTCACAATCACCTCCTTCTTTCGTCCGCGATAGCGTAGATTCCCCGCGTCGTCGACAGAGGCAAGATCGCCGGTCTCCAGCCAATCGGACTCGCGCTGCCGGAGCATCCCGTTTTCCCAGATGCCGGTAGCCACAGTCTCACCGCGGACGAGAATCTCGCCATCTTCACCTAATCGGACTTCCCGGCCCGGAAGCACTTTTCCAATGCTCCCGCGCGCCTGTCGAAAAGGATGATTGAGACTGACTAGCGCTGCCGTCTCAGTCATCCCATAGCCCTGAATGACTGCGAATCCTAAAGATCCCCAGAATTGTTCGAGATCCGCCGGCAGCGTGGCGCCTCCGCAGACGAACGACCAGAACTTGAAGCCAAAATAGCGATGAACATCCCGGAAAAGCCACCATCGTTTCCAGGGAGACGATCCCTCCGCTGCCTTGATTCTTGCTCCAATATCCGGAAACTTGGCGAGTACATGCGACCGCAGGATATCCAGAACACGCGGAACCGCCGCCAGCACCGAAACGCGCGTGTTGTGGATGTCTTCTACCAGGCCGGATGCAACAAGCCGCGATTCAAAGTGCACCTCGGCGGCAAGCAGGGCCGGAATCCAGATCCCCATGAATTGTCCGAACACATGACTCAGCGGCAGAGTATGCAGGAAACGCAGCGGGTGAAAGACCCGCTCATACTTGAGGTACTTCTGAATTTCCTGCTCAATCGGTCCCAGACTTGCAAGCACATTGCGATGGGTATGAACAATTCCTTTCGGGTCTCCCGTGGTGCCGGAAGTGAAGACAATTTGGAATGGATCAGTCTCGGTCAGGTTCTCAACGGGCAAGTACTCCGGAGTCTTTGGAAGGCACTCGTCAAACTGATCGAAATCGATTCGTTGCAAATCCGCATCCAGTTGCGATATCTGCCCGCGGTCGCCGGCACAAAGTTTGGCGCCGACATCCTTTGAGACGCGCCGTGCAAATTCCGGTGAGCCCGCAACATCAATGGGGACGGCCAGTACGCCGCGAAGCAGGCACCCGAAGAATGCAGCCAGCCAGGGTGCTCCATTGTCGCCCCAAATCAGAACCCGGTCGCCTTTTACTATGTTTCTGCGCATGAGTTCGGCGGCGAAACGGCCTGCTGTCTCCGCCAGAGAACCGTACGACGCGCGATAGTGACGAAGATCCTGATGGTATACCAGGGCAGTCTGGTCACCGTGGCGCCGAAAATCCGCGAGAAGGGAGGCAAGGTGCGGCCGGCGGCCAGGACTGGAATTCATGGACGGGATTAATCGCTCACCGCGAGCTCGCCTGGAACGATGGGACGCGTGCGCGGCATCAGTCCGGCTCTGGCGGCGAGTCCGGCAACCACAAGGATTCCCACGAAGACGGCCAGTTTCAAGACGTCGGCCCAACCCTCTCTCGGCAGCGCCTTCCACATCAACCAAAGAACCGGTTGCGCCAGACAGACGGCCCAAACGGCACCGTAAAAGTACCGTCGTTCGTAGCCCTCCCCGCGCGTGGAAGGCAGCACCCGCGGCAATCTTCCAAGCGCTCCAAGTGCAAGGACAACGGCAGCCAGCGGGAAATAAGCTAGCTCATAGATCTGCCGCAGATACCACTTCCCGGTGGCGATAGCGACGATTAAACCCGCAAGATTCAGAAGCGCGTAGCATATGACGGCGTTCCAGGCGAACGTATAACAGATCCGCCGGTAGAGCGGATTTGGTTTGTCCTCGGTGAATCGAATGATGTAGGGAGCGGGCTCGACACCGGGCAATTGCCCAACCACTCCGGCCGCGCCCGTGCATGCTAGAACGAAACCCAGCCATCCGGCAAGCCGGTAATCGCCGCCATGTTCAAATAGCGAGAAAATCCACGGGCCCGGAGTCAGAAAGAACACCGTAATCCAGATGGGCCAGTGCGACAGCCTGTAGTGCGGCTTGTTTCGCAACCGGATCTTGCGTTGGCTATCAAATTCGATCCGGGGCATAGTCGTGATTATAGTGGAAGCATCGGGAATAGCTCGCGAATTCGAGCCGCATCGGGTTGCGCTCCGTACTCGCAGATCTCGAATGCTTCGTAATACGTTGGACGTTTGCCGCCACCATACAACTTCGCGCACACCGCCTCAACCTCCGCCGTGGGGCTCGGTGTGCGGCGTTTGGCCAGCCACTTCTTACGCTCCTCTTTATCTTGCGGAACCTCAATCGACGCGTTGACATTCGTTTGGAATTCGTAGAACTGGGATTCATTGGCATCCAAGGCGTCGATCTTCCTGTCCCAGACAGAGGAAATATCCACCACGATGTCAGGCTTGAAAGGTGTGGGTTTTTGGAATCGATCCTCGTAGTACAAGAAGGTGGGATTCCGTTTGACGATTGGCACGTTTGCCAGCACGGCCGGGACCGCGACCATATAAGCGGCATCCTGCACCAGCACGCCAGTATAGCGATGGTCGGGATGATAGTCGTTAGGGCGCGGGCTTAGCACCAGATCCGCCTGCCAGTCCCGGATCTTGCGGATGATCTCCAGCCGGTTTTCGAGCGTCGGCATCAGTTCTCCGTCATGCACGTCCATGACGTCGTATTCGATGCCCAATATTTTGGCTACCTTCCTGGACTCTTGGCGCCTTCTGCGTGCCAGCGGAGCGCCTCCTTGCGTTGGATGCCCCGCATCACCGTTCGTCGTGGCGACGAACTTGACCGCATGACCCATTCCAGACCACAGCGCCGCGCAGCCCGCGGCTCTGATTTCACAATCGTCTGGATGAGCGCCAAATGCAATAATTCGCAGGGGAGCCTTTTGCTGTGCCCATGCGCGCGGAGTGAGCGCGGCGCCCAGCATGAATAAGAGTGAGCGTCTGCCAATACTTTCCATGGTTTCCTCTCGTTCACTGTATCGCGGCCAGTGAAGCGGAAGGAGACTTAGCCTACGATAAATACTTCATGAAGCTCATTGCCTGGAATATTCAGCACGGTGGCGGAAGCCGGATTGAGAGGATCTGCGCAGCCGTGGCCGCTCACAATCCGGATGTAATCGCATTCAGCGAGTTTCGTACCAAACCCGGCCGGCGTATTGTGGAGACACTCGCCAATGCCGGTTGGACGCATTCCGCCGGAAGCGCACCGGCAGGTTCCGATAATGGCATCTGCGTGGTATCCCGGAAGCCGTTGGGGCAGTGTGCATCAACACAAGCATCGGACGAGCACCCGGCCCGCTGGCTAAACGTTCATCTGCCAGACCACGGACTGGGCTTCGCCGCGGTACACGTGATGACGTCGGTTCCAATGTCCGGCGAGCGGCCGGGGGTGGCTAAGACACGATTCTGGAATGCGATTCTACGTTCCGCACTCCACCGCCATGCGGAAGCGTTTATGTTTATTGGTGATTTCAACACCGGGCAGCATCATCAAGACGAGCCGGGCAAGACATTCGTTTGCGCTGAACACTTCGCGAGACTGACGGCATCGGGCTGGATCGACGCTTGGCGCCATTTCAACGGCTCCGGCCTTGAAGGCACATGGTACAGCCGATTCCCCGGCGGCCGGCAAGGCAATCCATTCCGGCTCGACCATGCATTTGTGTCTCCGGCGCTGTCGCCGCGTCTTCGAGGCTGCTATTACTCGCACGCGGTACGGGAAGCGGGGATCTCCGACCATTCGATGATAGTGGTTGAGTTCGATGATGCGCTTTGATTCCGGGCGCCGCAAGACTCGCGGATCACCAGCTCGCAATCGAGCAGCACCTCCCGCGCCGGCATCTTTGGGCGTGCCAGCCGCTCCAGTAGGACCTGGAGTGCGGTTTCTCCAATTTCCCGGCAGGGTTGATGAATGGTCGTCAGCGGCACAGGCAGCAGTGCGGCATAGCTGACGTCGTCAATTCCAACAATCCGCACGTCGCCGGGAATTCGAAGGCCCTTCGCCATCAGCACGCGCATCAGGTGCCCGGCCACATGGTCGCTGGAACACACAAAACCGTCGCATTGCTCCGCGCCCGCCGGCAGGTCGAACTGGTCGCCCGTAGCCACCTGATAAATTCGCTCCGGTGCGCCGTGGGCCGCAAGAACCTGGCGGTAACCTGCAATGCGGCCCGCAACCGACGACGCCTGTCCCCGGAAAGCCACAAAGCCGATTCGCCGCGCGCCGCAGTTCCACAGATGCCCGGTTGCCAGGTACCCCGCGCGAGGATTGTCGATGCTTACCAGATCGCAGCGGCCCCCCGCGCCCGCATCTTCGGGTTGCCGGTCGAGCAGCACCGTTGGAATGCCGGCTTTCTTCAGCCGCGCCATTACTCTCCTATTCACCTCGCCCGCCTTCGGCGTCATCTCCAGCGGCGCGAAGAAGACACCGGAGACCTCGCGTTCAATGCACTGCTCGCAAAGTTGCAGCGCCTGCTCTTCCTGGCTCACCCCGGCGCCGCTGGAATGCGGCCACAGCAGGCCGTGCCCCGCCGCATCCGGAGCGCTCGCAATGCCCTGGCAGATGGGTTCGAAGATCTCCGTTCCACCCAAGTCGGGGATGATCAACCCGAACAGCATTCCCTTGCCCGATGTTCCGGCAAGGCCCCGCACAAACGTGCCCGAGCCCGCAAACCGGTCCACCAGGCCCCGCAGCTGCAGCTCCCGTACAGCGCGGCCCACTGTAATTCGCGATGCGTGGAATCGCGTGACCAATGCGGCCTCGCTGGGGAACCGTTGCCCCGGTTGATACCGACCCGCCAGGATCGCCCGGCTCAGGACCTCGAATACCTGCTGATGTTTCGGTTTTGCCGTTTTTGACAGTCTCATGAACGCAATGCTGTTATAACAACTTTTCGCCGATGAGCGCAACCTGCCTCTTTCTGGTATCATCGAAACTGTAGCAACGGTGTCGCGACCCAGCAGTTCGCAAGCATTCCCCGCCGAAAGCGATATGCCCGAATGAAAGGATCAAATTTAATGACAATTCCCACTACGGTATCCAAGCAATATCTGTTAGCCAGCGATTTCGATCAGACCTTAAGTTTCCATGATTCCGGTCTGGTTTTGGGCGAGATCCTCGGGGTGTCCGGCCTGCGTGAGCGGATCGAAGGTCTATCCAGAATTCACCTGGTGCAACAGGGCGGCGAACTCGCGTACCTGCTGCTCCATGACCCGGACCTGCGCCGTGTGCGCAAAGAACATCTGATTGAAGCGGGAAAGCGCGTTCGCCTGAAGAAAAATATAGCGCTTCTTTCCGACTTACTCAAGGATCTGGGCGGCCATCAATTCTCGTTCTATGTAATTTCCGCGGCGCCCGAAGAGATTGTTAAGTCGGCGCTCGAAGGCATCGTCGATCCCGACCACATCTTCGGAACCAGGTTCCGCTACGATGCCCGTTCCGGGGAGATCGAATCCATCGTCCGTCTGCCCGCGGGCTACGGAAAGGTAGCGGTACTGGAAGAACTTCGCGCCAGCTTATCCGTCAGTCACGCCCGGCTGGTCTACGTGGGTGACGGCAGTTCGGACGTACACGTGATGTTACATCTCAACCGAATGGACGGCCTGACCATCGCCGTTTCGGAAAACCAATACATCACCCAAATTGCGCGCCGGACCGTATTGAGTGAAGACGCTCTGAGCGTGCTGGTTCCGGTTCTGGAGGATTTGCTGGGTTGGAACAGCGCCGCCATCCGCGTCTTCTTCGAATCGCACGGATTCGCTCTGCGCGAATGGAGCAAGGTGCGGACCGACAACATCACCTTGTGCCCCACGGAAGCGGAGGCGCAGCCCATCCAATGAGCCAGGCGCTCGAATACCCCGAGAGCCTCACGGCCGGCACGCCCGCGGCCAGCGGCGAAAGCCTGTCGCGCGCGTGGTGGGCGGTGGTGGCGCGGTTTCTCATTCATGGGCTGGTCATCTCTACCTGGGTTTCGCGAATCCCTTCCATCAAGGCATCGCTCCACCTGAACGACGGCGTTTTCGGACTGACGCTGCTCGGCAGCGCCGTCGGTTCCGTCATCGGCATCCCTCTCTGCGGCATCTTTGTCACGCGATACGGCAGCCGCAGCGCCGCTACTTGGACCAGTATCGGGCTGTGTCTGGCGCTCATTCCGACTGCCTTCGCCTTCAACGCGGTCACTCTATTTGCGGCTCTGTTCGTGTTCGGCGCAATGGCCGGTTCAAACGACGTCGCGATGAACGCGCAGGGCGTGGTGGTGGAGAGGCGGATGAGAACGCCGACGATGTCCCGCTTCCATGGGATGTTTAGCCTGGCTGCAATCTTCGGCGCGGCGGCGGGGGGACTGTTCGCGGCGCATGCAATTCCGGTCGGGCAGCATTTCCTCGTTACCGCGGCAATCTTCCTGGCGTTCGCGGTCAGCACCGCGCCAATGCTTATGGAGTCACCGCCTGACAAATCCGTCAAACCCTCCGCCAAATTGCGCATACGCCATCTTCCTCCGGCACTGCTGGCACTCAGTGCCATCGGATTTTGTATCTTTCTCTCGGAGGGTGCCATCGCCGATTGGACCGCCATTTACCTGAAAGAAGTCCTCCAGGCAGGTCCCG
>JANXXV010000698.1 GCA_025350445.1 Bryobacteraceae bacterium
AGCCGCGCGCGTCAGCGAGCGGTAACGAAAAGCAACTGCTCCGCACCTCACCAATCTGGTGACAACTGCTTTTCTCGCATCGGCTTGATACGCAAGACGTTGACCGAATTGCCGCCAGTCAACTGCCGTTTTTAGGATAAACGGCGAATCGTCTCCGGAGAGTACGTCCTTGTTGCCATCGTAGGCGCCGGAGTTTGAGAAGAACCAGGAATCGCTCCAGCCGAAATCGAAAACGTAGTAAGCCTGCACCGAGTGCTTTACGGGAAGAATGGTTTCGCCGGCCGATCCGGCGCTGCACGCCGGCATGGCGGACTCATAGACAAAGCCTGCGGACACAAAGCCCACGGAGGCGGGAAGCGGAACCCGCTGCAGAAATCGGGAAGTAAAGAAGGCGAGTACGAAGTTCTTCATACTCTCTCTGCTTATCGGGTCTGACGGGATCGCGCGGGGGGGGTGAGCTGTAGAATCGAGGTCTAAACGGTGTATCGGCCTTCCTCGCTCCCGCATCTACGAAAGAAGCGGCGGGACCCTACGCCGCATACCGGATGATCTCCAACTCGGCCGCACCGTCAACGGCTGCCAGGATTTGGTCCACCCTGCCGAGGACCGCATCCTCGATTAAATATTGGGGGCAGGCATCACACTGAAGCACCGGAAGGTTTTTGAGAATCACGATCGTCTGCTCCGAAGTCTTGAATGGCAGGTCGCTGATCGCAACTGTGCTCCACAGACGGTACATTTCATCGCTGTACACTCCTCGTTTTCCAGTCAGCCTCCCACTCCATCCCGCTGGGCCGATAGGCGGTCACGACCCTTACGTTTCCTCCCTCCACGTCTGTGGCACGCAAAACGTGAAACGCTTCGCTGGCTGATTTGGCGAACACCAGATAACCGGGGAGGTATTTATCTGCCGGATATGCTTCAACCATTTCGTAACTCCCAACAGCAACGAGAATAGCATCCCGCCCGATGGACCGCCCTTCGAGACGCATGTTTACGTGATACGTCCAGAAGACCCGCCGAGTTTGGATGCATTCTTGGATGAAGCCCAGGGGATCATCGGGCAAGTTCCGGCCAGCAGTTCTCATGCGGATCTCAATACGTCTCGCAGGTTCGACCGTCGAACGATCTGGGGGCAAGAACCGGCGCGTCTTTTGCTGCGTCCGTGCCGCCCCGGCCGGCGACACACCCCGGCCAACGCACCGGCGGTACTGTGCTTCCGACTCTGTCCACGATTCCCGAACCCGCAAGAATTGAGACAAGGCTTGTAGCTCGAGGCAATTTTGTCACCCGCGGAATATTCCTTCTGAGTTTTCCAATACGCATTAGTTTAGAACAAACCGTGGTGCGAAGGCTTGGCCGAAACAGACCTTCGATCCAGGCCGATACACGCGCGGTACAATCGAGGTCTAAACCGTGCGTTGGCTCCCCTGGCTCTCCCGCGAACCGAAGGTCAGTCTGGACGAGATCCGGCGCAGCTTCAACGACGCGGCGGCTGACGAAGAGCATTTCCCATCTACGATCGATCCGCGAATCTATCACGTCCAGTTGATCCTGGAATACTTCGGTGACCTCCGCGCCCGCCGGGTTCTCGACGTTGGCTGCGGCAAAGGGCGGTTCGCCCGCATCCTGAAAGAGCGTCATCCGCAAGCGTCGATTGTCGGTCTTGACCTTGCCGAAGCGATGCTACGGTTCGTTCCCAGTGGTATTGCGCCATGCGGGGCATCGATGACACACCTGCCCTTTGCCAATGACTCGTTCGACGCGGCCTATGCCACTGAATCGCTGGAACACGCCGTCGATATTGAGCAAGCCGTGGCCGAAATCTGCCGCGTAGTGAAACCGGGCGGCAAGATTGTCATCATCGATAAAAACGCCGAACACTGGGGCCGGCTCAAAACCCCCGCCTGGGAGAAGTGGTTCCGCCGGAAGGAACTGGAGAAACTGCTGGGGCGGCATTGCGCCGAGGTTTCCAGCCGCTTCATATCCTACTGGGAAGACGTGGAACCGGACGGTCTCTTCCTCGCCTGGCTGGCCCGAAAATAAACTCCGGCTTCGCAAGCTATCCTGAAAAGATAGAGTTATGAGCGCCAGCAATGCAGCAACCCCATTTTCGGAAGTCGTCGAGACGCAAGGCCACCTGATCGATTCGCATCTGATGGAGCGGATCTTCGACACCGTCGTTGAATTCCAGGGCAAATTCGAAGTCGAGCGTTTCGAAATCGGACGTACGAATAGCGATCCGTCGCACCTCCGCCTGAAGATTGAAGCCCCCACGCACGAATCGCTCGTCCAGATTCTGGAAACGCTGGTGAGCCTTGGCTGCTCGCCGGTGGATTCGGGAGAGATTGAAACCCGGACGATTGAGAAGGACCGCTGCGCGCCGGAGGATTTCTACTCCACCACCAACCATCGCACGCTGGTCCGCCGCGGCCAGAACTGGATTGTAGTGGAGGATCAGCGCATGGACGCGCTTGTTCTGATCAAGGACGGCCGGGCGTTTTGCCGTAAACTGCGCGACATCAAAGCAGGCGATGAAGTGGTGGTGGGCATGCGCGGCATCCGTGTGGTTCCGGAATCGAAGGAACGGGACCGGCTGGCATTCGCGTTCATGAGCAACGGCATCTCGTCCGAGCGCCAGGTGGAAACCGCAGTGCAGCAGACGGCCGCCCTGATCCGGCAATCGCTGGAGGCGAAGCTGAAGATTATCGTCGTGGCGGGGCCGGTGGTGGTCCACACGGGCGGCGCCGTACATCTGGCCCGGCTCATCCGCAACGGTTTCGTGCAAGCGCTGTTGAGCGGAAACGCGCTGGGCGTTCACGACATTGAATCGGCGCTGCTGGGCACTTCGCTCGGCGTGCGTCAAACCGACGGCCGGCCCGAAGAGCACGGCCACCGCAACCACATGCGGGCTATCAACGCCATCAACAATTGCGGGAATATCGCGGGCGCGGTGCAGCTGGGCCGGCTCACCAGCGGCGTGATGTATGAATGTGTGAAGCATAAAGTTCCGTTTGTGCTGGCAGGCAGCCTGCGTGACGATGGTCCGCTGCCCGACACCGTCACCGACATGAACATCGCGCAGGATCTTTGTGCCGAACACCTGAAGGGCGCGGGCGTGGTGTTGTGCCTCGGTTCCATGCTGCACTCCATTGCTATCGGCAACATGCTGCCGAGCTGGGTGAAAATTGTCTGCGTGGACATTAACCCCGCCGTCGCCACCAAAGTGAGCGACCGGGGCACCGGGCAAGCCGTGGGCGTAGTCACCGACGTGGGCCTGTTTCTGGAACATTTGGCTGATGCGCTGGTGGGACTGGGAGACGCATGAAGCGGCAATATACCGACGAACACGCGCGGTCCGGCGTAGATGCCAAGCTGCCCGAAATCGAAACCTGGCCGAATCAGTATCCCGGCTATGAGATCGAAATTGTAATCCCGGAATTCACCTCGATTTGTCCGAAGACCAGCCTGCCCGATTTCGGCAAGCTGACGTTGCGCTATGTTCCCGACAAGCTGTGCCTGGAACTGAAGTCGCTGAAGATGTACGAGCTGGAATATCGCAATCTCGGTATCTTCTACGAGAACGTGGTGAACAAGTTTCTGCGGGACGTGGTGCGCGCCTGCAAACCTGTTTCGGCCACAGTGGTGGGTGAGTTCACGCCGAGAGGCGGTATTCAGTCCCGTGTCACCGCGAGTTGGAGCAAAAAGCGTGGCCGCTGACCCGGACCCGAACAGCGAAGAGCTTGCCGCCATCATCCGGTCGATTGAGGAACGGGTGCGGGCGCGTCATCCGTCGGGTCGGATTTCGAGTCTCGGTGTATCGCTTCCCGACCTAATGCCGGTAGTTCACGCGCGCGACGCCGCCGAAGCGAAGGTGGCGGCCATCGGTTCGGTGAATCCCAGACCCGGCGGAGTCGTGAATTCGGCCATTCAATTCACCAAGCGGCAGATCGCACGCGCGCTGGGCTGGTTTGTACGCGATCAAGTGCAATTTAATCGCGCCTTGCTGGGATGCGTCGAGTCTCTGCTGACGGCGCTTGGCGAGGCGAACCGCACCATCTCTGTTCTCTCCGCCCGGACCGATGAGCGCTTCCACGCCGCTGCCGCCGCGCTGCGCGAGGAAGCGGTCGAACTCAAGGACATTCGCGTCCATTGGATTGCGTGGCGCGAAGAATGGCAGCGCAAGCAGTTTTCAAGCGAAGTGCAATTATTGCGCGGCATGGCTGACCTGCAGGCCGGATTTCATCACCGCGCGCTGCTGATGGAAACGAACTTCCGCCAACTGGAAGCGAATTTTCGCGACGCCATCAAGATGCAGCATCTGGATTTTACCGCTTCGGCGAAGATCGCTCACGCCGGCTTTACCGGGGCGATGGAGAAATCCATCGTGGACATTCAGAAGCGGCTTTGGGACGATATGGAAAGCATCCGCCTGGACTACGAACGGCTGATTCATACGGAACTGCGCATCATCCGCCAGCGCGCCATGCTCCATCCTGAGCCGCCCGCGCCCCCGGTTGTAGCTGCGCCGAAACCAACCCTTGCCTTCGACTACGGCCGCTTCGCCGAACGCTTCCGCGGACCCGAAGAATTTGTCCGCGCCAAGCAGATGGTCTATGTTCCGCACTTCACCGGCTGCGGGCAGGTACTCGACATCGGCTGCGGCCGTGGCGAGTTCCTCGAAGTCATGAAAGACGCCGGCATCGTTGCCCGCGGCATAGATTCAGACACGGCATCGATTGCCCTCTGCCGCGCCAAAGGCTTGGACGCCGAAGCCGCCGACCTTTTCACTTACCTCAACAATCTTCCAGACGCGGCGCTCGATGGAATCTATTCCTCGCAAGTTGTCGAGCACCTGCCGCCGGAGCGCATTCCTGAACTGGTCCGTCTTGCAGCGGCGAAACTCCGCGGCGGCGGAGTGCTGGCCATTGAGACGCCGAACCCGGAGTGTCTGGCCATCTTCGCCACGCATTTCTACCTGGATCCCACGCACACGCGGCCAATCCCGGCTCCGCTGATGGTTTTCTATTTGGAAGAATTCGGCTTTGGCGGCGTGCAGGTTCACCGGCTGTCGCCAGCGGTGGAAAGCATGCCCGCGCTTTCCGTGATCCCGGCGGAATTCCGCGAAGCGTTTTTCGGGGCGTTGGATTACGCTGTGGTCGGCCGCAAAATTAGCGCAATCCGCTTGTAATGGTGCGGGGGTATATGCTTGTGATGGTACGGGGGTATATGCTTGTGATGGTACGGCGTGATACGCTTGTATACGTACAGCATAAAAAGCTTGATCTCACCCTAAATGTCTACCCCCAACGAAAGGCTCGCAGCGTCACTGACTGCCCTTCGGCGGCTTCAGAAAGGTGGCAGGCGTGTATTCCAATCGCGGGGACTCAGCGGCATCCATCGCCGGCGCTTGCTTCAGAACGGCTTCATTCAGGAAGTGATGAAGGGATGGCTGATCTCTTCCAGTCCCGATACGCGTGACGGAGACAGCACCCCATGGTATGCCTCCTTTTGGGAATTCTGCGCGCGCTACTGCAGCCAGCGCTTTGGGACGAAATGGTACTTGTCGCCCGAACAATCGCTTCTGCTTCACGCAGAGAAAACGGTAGTTCCAACGGCGGTAATTATTCAAAGTCCGAAGGGTACCAACCATAAACTATCGCTACTATTCGGCGCCTCGCTGTACGACTTGAAGCAAAGCCAAATGCCGCCCGCGGCGGAATTGACGCGGCGAAACGGTCTGCGGCTTTTCACACCAGAGGCGGCATTGGTAAGGGTTTCAGCGTCTTTCATCGCGAGCAATCCCATTGAGAGCCGGGTTGTAGCCGCCAGCCTCGGCGACGCCACGGACCTGCTCCGCCTACTTCTTGCCGGAGGACATTCCGTCGTTGCCGGCCGTCTCGCCGGAACTTTCAGGAGGATCGGGCGTCCCGACGCCGCCGGAGAAATCATAGCGGCCATGAAGGCCGCCGGATACGACATCAGGGAAGTGGATCCTTTTGCCGGTCAACAGAGCTTAGGCCAGGCGCCTTCCGGCACAGCCCCAATCGTGGGCCGGATGCAGACCATGTGGCAGTCGATGCGGGCAAAAGTTCTCGAAGTGTTCCCCTCGCCGCCGGGTCTGCCGGAAGACAAGAATGAATATCTCCGGTCGGTAGACGAAATCTATCGCAGCGACGCTTATCACTCTTTGTCGATCGAAGGCTACCGGGTCTCGGATGAACTTATCGAGCGGGTGAGGGCTGGCAACTGGAACCCGAAGAATCATGACGCCGACCGCCAAAGCCGCGATGCGCTGGCTGCACGCGGATACTGGCAGGCATTCCAATCGGTGAAGGGGAACATTGCGGGGATCATCGCCGGAGAAAATGCAGGGCGTGTAGTTCGGGCCTCGCATCGCGAATGGTATCGAGAACTATTTCAGCCATGCGTGGGAGCGGGTCTGATTGCGCCGGCGGCGTTGGCCGGTTATCGAAACGAACCAGTCTACCTGCGAAATTCGCGCTATGTGCCGCCGCGCTGGGAGGCTGTGCGGGATGCGATGCCCGCACTGTTCGATCTGTTGGAAAACGAACCGGAGCCCGGAGTGCGCGCCGTTCTGGGCCATTGGCTTGTCGGCTATGTGCATCCCTACCCGGACGGAAATGGGCGCATCGCGCGATTCCTGATGAACGCCATGCTCGCCTCGGGCGGGTATCCCTGGACCGTGGTCCGGTTCGAGCATCGAGCAGCCTATCTGGCGGCGCTGGATCACGCCAGCGTTGACGCCGACATCAGGCCATTCGCGGAGTTCATAGCGGCCTGCCTCAAGAATCCCTTGTCGGCTGAGCGTTGATTAAATCAGGTGTCTACCTTTCATGATATAATTCATGAAAGGTAGACTACAGTGCCAATAAGTATCAAAAACGACCAAACTGAACTTCTCGCCCGTAAGCTTGCGGAACTCACTGGGGAAACGCTGACGGAAGCCGTTCGCGCAGCTGTGGCGGAAAGGTACGACAGGCTACGCCGGGCCCGTTCGGGACGTTCCCTGGCCGATGAACTCAATGCAATCGGGCTGCGCAGTGCCAAACGGCCAGTAGTGTCGAACCTCAGTGCCGATGAGATCCTTGGTTACGACGAAGCGGGAGTGCCAACACGATGACGGTGGACACGTCCGCGGTTCTCGCCGTGCTTCAGGATGAACCTGAGAGGACCGAGTTCGTGTCGTTGATCGAGAAGGCGCCGCGCCGGCTGATCTCCGCGGTTTCGGTGCTCGAAGCGGCAATGGTTTTGGAAGGACGAAAGGGCGACGATGCCGGCGCCGACCTGGACCTGTTTCTGCAGAGAGCTTCCATTGAAACCGTGGCTTTCGACGAAGAACAACTCTTTGTAGCCCGTGCGGCCTTCCGGCGCTTTGGCAAGGGCCGACACACTGCAGGGCTCAATTTTGGAGACTGCGCCTCGTATGCGCTCGCGCAGTGGTCCGGCGAGCCTTTGTTGTTTAAGGGGAGAGATTTCACAGCAACCGATGTTGCTCGCGCGCGGGAGTGAGACGATAGCTACGCTCACCTCGCCCAACTACGTGGCGGCGCTGGCAAGATGTTGCTCGCGCGCGGGAGTGAGACGATAGCTACTGCCGCAGACTCTCATAGAGATCCGCCTGCAATTGCGCGATCGTGTCCCAACTGTATTTCAGTTCCGCCGTGCGCCGTGCCGCTAACTCCAACCGTTTACGTTCGGCCGCATCTTTGCTTAATCGCACAATCGCCGAGGCGAATTCCGGGGCAGTCGCCGCCACTACCAGATCCTCCCCGGGGTGTACCTCCAGGCCGTTCACTCCGCCAGGCGTGCTCACAATCGCCTTCCCCATGGCCATTGCTTCCATAATCTTGATGTTCGTACCCGCCGATGCCAGCAGCGGCGCAATCACCATAGAGGCCCTGCGGTATGCGGGCCGCACATCGGATACGAAGCCATTCACTTCAATTCCTGGCTGGTTCAGCCGGAGCTTCACGCGGCTTTCATGCATCTCCTGAAAATAAAGGTGCCGCGCACCCGCAATGATGTGCAGCGTCGGATGAATGTCCTGAATTAGCGGCCAAATCTCACGCAGGAAATAGTCGAGCGCCAGCACATTCGGCAGGTGGCCGAACGATCCGATGAACAACAGCCGCGCGGGTTCCGGCTCTTCCGCTGAAGGCTGGAATCGCTCTAAGTCCACGCCGTTCGCCAGTGCCGCGCAGCGCTTGGCGGCGCTCACTGCCGCGCGGTCTTTCTCAGACATTGTGACTACACAATCCACGTTTCGCCAGGCGGCGGTTTCGAAACGAACCCAACGTTCCCACTGCCGCCGGGTTTCCCAATCCTCGGACTGGCCGAGCAACTGCTGGTATAGATCCAAGGTGATATCGTGCTCGATCAGAAGTGTCCGCGCCGGGGCGCAGTCGCCTGCATACTGCGCCATCTGCGTGAATTCCAATTGCGCCAGCTCCGGCTTCCACTTTGCTACAGTCTGCCGGATCGCTGCCCGGAATGCAGCCGAGTCGAATTCCTCTACCGTGTCGGGCCGGGGAGTGGAATGGCGGACGTGGCTGCCGACCCGCTTCACCTGCACCACCTCCGTGCAGATCTCAAGCAGCTCCGCGGGCGGCGTCTGCAACTGGTCGGCGAACGTGATGAGCACTTGGTCGTAAGCGGCAGCCGCCCGGCGCATGAGGTTATACATTCGCACCGCTCCGCCGTGGGCCAAGGGGAACGGAACATACGGCGCCGCGATCATCACCACCGGCCGCCCCCGCCGCGCGCGGCCCGGAAACACCGCCACTTCGCCGCTTGTGAGCGCCAGCAGCAGTTCTTCGTCCATAAGAAGTCTCATGCGGCCGTTCACCCATTCGGGTGCATGCCGCGTCTCGGCCAGCGCTTGAAATGCAGGTTTTGTTCCTCTCCGCGTCAACCGGGCCACGGCCTGATCCCAAAGCCTGCGGAACACTTTCGGAGATTGAATGCAGCGGACCAGAAAGCGGAAATAGTTGATCTCCAGTACGCGATCCAGTTCGTCGGCGGAGAAGTACCGCGACGTAGTGGCTCGGTGGTCGTGAGTAACGGCTGAGCCCGCCACGAAAACCGTTGGCCATCCCAACTGCCAAGCCCGAAAGCCTAAATCCAGATCCTCCACGTACGCCGGTTCGTAGATCTCATCGAACCCGCCCAGCGCTGCCGCCTTGGCGGAATCCATCAGCGAGCAGCCCCCGCTGCCGTAGAGCACATAACTTTGATCTTCGCCATGCAGCGGCAAATCGCAGCGCACCGGAAACCCTTCGTCGGGCGATTCCGGCATCACCGCCTTGCCGGTTTCCTCCCGCCGTTGTCCTGTTGGGAAAAAGATCTGGGCGGTGGCACAGAACAGATCCGGCACGGCCCCGAATGCCTCCAGCAAGGGCGCAAAGAAGCCTGGATGCAGCACCATGTCGTTGTTCAGCAGCAAGGTGCGTGAGTACTTCGCTGCCCGCATTCCACGATTTACCGCGCGTGCAAAAGAAAGCGGTTCGGCGCTCAGTTCCATCCGGGCTTGCGGATATTCTTTCGCCAGACAGTCGCTCGTGCCATCGCTGGACCCGTTGTCGACAACAATAATTTCGGAAGCGTAGCCGCTCAATTCCCGCACCAGCCCGGGCAGCAGCCGTTCGAGAAGATATCTGCCGTTTCGCGACGGGATCACCACCGAGATGCCGCCGGGAAGGGAAGAGCCAGGCACAGGCGGAGGCTTCCATCCGGCGAATCGCTTTCGCAACAGCGCCAGCTTTCCCATTGCCGAAGCCATTTCCCAAAGGGCCGGCTCCCGCAGTGCCGAAGGGTGGGTTGCCCGCCAGAGAAACGTATAGAAGTGGCCACCCGGGGAAGTCTGCCAGCGGAAGAAGTTCGCCGTGCGCCAGGCGAAATGCCGGCTGATGCTGCCCACCCCGTTTGGCCGGAGCATGAAGTGGTCCAGGTTCTCGTTGTAGAACAGCGTTCGCAACGGCGCCAGCACGGCAGGAATCATTCGCATCCGCCAGAAGGGCATCCGCGGCTGCAGCAGCACCGCCGCAATCTGAATATCGGTATCTTTCAGAGCGGCGCGGCAACGGTCCAGATTCTCGCGGAAGCTCCGTTCCAAATGGTAGGGAATCCACTTTCCTTTGGGCGGAGGAAACTCGGAAACCACGTACATCTCCAGTTCCGGATAGAACCGCTCGATTCGATCGAGAAATGCCGGAATCAACTCGTCCGAGCCGGAGGCAAACGCGATCTTGATGCGGGGTCTCAAATGAGTGATTGGGGATCGAGCCGCAAACCTTGGCCGCGCTCGCGCCACATTGCCAGCGCTTGCAGACAAAATGCCGTGGAAACAGGATTGATGAATGGAAGCAATGTCTCGCCCTTGCGTCCAAAGTAAAAACCTCCATTCATCCGTGCGTCGCCACTTTCACACTGAAACGTCCGGATGCACGCGGCTTCCTCCGCGGCTTCCCGTTCATTTAGCGGCACGCCCGCAAGATTTGCCGCGTATAGCCGCAGGCGCAACAGTTGGGCATACACATCGGAACGGGCAAACACCGGAGCAATCTCCCGCAGGTAAGCGCTCACGCGGCTGATCCCCTCCCGTAATGCTTCCAGGCTTTCCGGCCGGCCCGAATGCGCCAGAAGAGCCTCCAGAAAGTAGCTGTAGGCATGCAAGCGGTCCATCGTCTTCTCGGCGGTTTCCGCCGGCAGGAATCGATCTTTGCTTTCGAGCGCCAAGGCCAGCGCCCGTTCGTAGCTTGCGCGGAACGAAGTCTCGCCTGTCACTTGGAACAGTTCGTGCCAAGCCAGGGCAGACTTCAACTGGTAACAGCCCGGGCTGCGCGACCACTGCGAACTGTAAGGGAGCGGTTGTTTCGCGGGCAGTGTCAGAATTGGGTGGATCTCGTCTTCCCGCGCAAAGTCGGCGAGCATGGAATGCCCAGCCTCGCGAGCGCAGGCAAGCAGCGACCCATCACCCGTTTTCCGCCACAGCGCCAAGAGTCCGCGGACAATAATTCCGCAATCGAAGAAGTAGGTCAGCGCCTGAGGCCGGATTCCGTTGCTGGAATGTTCGAAAGGAAAAGTCTTCAGCCGGGGGTTCCACGCCTGGTCCACTAGAAACCTTCCACCCCGAATAGCTGCATCCAGGAAACTCTGGTCTCCACGTTTTTCATACAGGTAAATCAGCGCGCTGAGGGCATAACCGGTGATTTCTGTCGAGACCAGTGCATTCTTGCCAACGCCCGTAAGATAGTAACGCGCTACTCCGCCTCCCGGTTCCTGAATACCCGACTTGACGTACCAACACCCTGCACGGTCTAGCGATAAGTTATGAAGAGGCACCCAAACTTCCCCAACGGCAAATTGCGGATTTCCTTGATTATAACATTCGATGTGCCCCGTTCAATCCAGGTTTCGGTTCTATACTGAATAGAGTCGAGAGCAACCATGCGCCTGCGGCGGTTACCGATCTTCGCGCTCGTCGCGGTCGTTACCATGGCATGTGTCGTACGACGGTCGGCCATGGCGCAAGAGAATGCCCCGGTGGGAATTGTTCGGGGCGATCTGGTGGAATGGGATGGCGACAAAGTGGAAGGCGACATCCTGCTGCGCACCCTTCCGGACCGGTTGTATACCTGCCACTTCGATGCCTTCACTTATATGGAACGCGATGGCCAACGGATCGGCATGGCCGTCTTGAAGGCGGGCGACGGGCTGGAACTTGTGACCGACCGCAAGCCGGGCAGCCAGCGCTGTTATGCCCGAACGCTCCGCGTGGTGGACAAACCCCCGCCTGCCAACCCCGGTTACCGCGCTACGGCGCGCCGAAGTACTCTTATCGACCAACTGTACCCCCGCGGCAACTTAACCTTCAGCGGCGTCATTCTGAGACTGAATGCGCAGATGATGGTGCTGCGCACCCGCACGCAAGGCGAAACTACGGTGCAGCTGCGCCAGGACACCCGCTATATGGATAGCGGCCTGCCCGCGGAGGCTTCCATGCTCACAGTGAATACGCGTGTTTCTCTTCGTTGCGGCCGGAATCTGGACAATGAACTGGAGGCCTATCAGGTGATTTGGGGCGAGATTGAAGGGCCCAAGGGCCGATAAGAATTTTTTGCTGCAACTTAGCCGGGTGACTTCACGTCGCATTAGGTTGGTATACTACAAGATCAACCTGCTACCTATTTCATGATGAAGTATCTTGCTCTTTTGTGCGCCGCCGCGGGAATCGCCCGCTCCGCGGACTTTGCCACCGGCCAGGCCGCCCGTTTAGTTATCGGCCAGACTACCTTTACGGCTCAGGAAGAGGGTGCCTC
Organism: Bryobacteraceae bacterium; assembly: GCA_025350445.1. The sequence goes on from JANXXV010000698.1 coordinate 12,342, forward strand.
CGACCGGCTGTTGGGAGCCGCAAGCGGACTCGCTTTAGCTAATGACACGCTCTTTGTCGTTGATTCTAATAGGGTAGGCTCCAGCCCGCAGAACAATCGCGTTCTCATCTTTCCAAATCTTTCCACCAACCTGCCGGCCCCCACCAGCGAGTTACCCAAGGATGCCGAAGTCAGCTGCCAGGTTTGTACCGGCGTAGCATCGGTAGTGGTGGGGCAGCCCGATTTCACGAAGACGGATATCGCTCTCACGCAAGGGGGCTTCCGTCAACCCACCTCGGTTGCCTCGGACGGCAGGATTCTGGCCGTCGCCGATACCGACAATAATAGGGTACTGATCTGGAATTCCATCCCCTTTCTTACCGGAACGCCCGCCGATGTAGTGGTAGGCCAGAACGATTTTAAGACTGCGATTGCCAACCTTGGCAGCGGGAACACGCCCAACAACAAGGGCCTTCGCGGCCCGCAAGGCGTTTGGCTTCAGAATGGAAAACTCTACGTTGCCGATACTCAGAATCATCGCGTTCTTATTTGGAACCGCGTGCCGACTTCAAATGGGCAGCCTGCCGATGTGGTTTTGGGACAACCGAATTTCAGCACCTTCGTTGAGCCCGATTTAGCTAAAGCGGTGGTCGACGCGAGAGCGAACAACATGCTGAATCCGGTTTCGGTGACCTCCGACGGGACGCGTCTTTATGTCACCGATCTTGGTCACAACCGGGTTCTCATCTGGAATACCATCCCTACCCAGAATCAGGCGCCGGCCGATCTGGTCGTTGGCCAACCGGGCCTCGGCGATGGCGCCACCGACGTAGCCGTGGCGAACAACAGTTCGAAACTCTGTGTATCGAACGGCACCGATGCCACCGATACCACGAAACTGACTTATCCGGAACGCTGCGCCGCGACAGTCAATTTCCCTCGATTTGCGCTCTCTGACGGGAAACGGCTTTTCATCGCCGACGGCGGCAACAATCGCGTGCTCGTATTCAACAACGTGCCCACCACCAACGGCCAGCGCGCCGATATCATTTTGGGTCAGCCGGGCGAGTTTGATTCGGTGGATTCGCTCGACCTGCTGATTTCCAGCGCCGATTCTTTGCGCACGCCCATGTCGCTTGCGTGGGACGGGACAAATCTGTTTGTCGGCGATACATTCAATCGCCGCGTGATGGTCTTCACTGTTGGCGAAACCACGGTAAACCGTACGTCGGTTCGAAATGCCGCCAGCCAGGAAATTTTCGCCATTGGTGCAGTCGCGGTTTCCGGGGCTATCAAAGCCGATGACGTCGGCACCATCACAATCCAGAGTGTCGACTACAAGTACACCGTTCTGAAAGACGACACCATCACGAAGGTAGTCCTGGGATTGGTATCGGCCATCAATGCCAACGGCGGTAATCCCCTGGTATTTGCGCGCGCGAACCCCAATTTCAATTCCATTATTCTGACCGCCAGGAAGGCGGGCGCAGACGGAAATAGCATCACTTTGTCTGTTACCCTGTCCGCCAGCGCTCAACTTCTGCTCACCGCGAGCGGCGCGGCGTTGAGCGGTGGACAGGACGCCGCTAAGATCGCCCCCGGAACGCTGATAAATATTACAGGTGACAACTTCACGACCAAAACGGAAAAGGCCGCGGACGGCCCGGTGCTTCCCAAGACCCTTGGTGGCGTGCAGGTTTACATTGATGGCCTGCGGTCGCCGCTTCTGCTTGTTTCTCCCACGCTGATCAATGTTCAGATGCCGTTTGAGATTTCCGATAGGTCCAGTGTCAGCGTTTACGTCCGCACCACTGACGACTCGGGCAAGGTACGAATCACCACGGCGGTGGGTGCGCCAATCATCCAGCAGAATCCCGGCATCTTCGCGGTCGATGCGAGCGATCCAAGGCCTGCCATCGCCGTTCATAGCAGCAGTTATGCCACCGGTGTAGTATCGGTGGATGGAACCGCAACGGCTGGAGACGTAGCAACTGTTACGATTGAAGACCGTTCGTACTCCTACACTGTGGTGACCGGCGATACGCTCTTCATCATTCGCGACAAGCTGATTGAACAGATCAACCAGGACGAACGGGTAACCGCTTTTCCGGCGGGCTCTTTCACCCGGATTCGCCTCAAAGCTAAAGTTCCGGGCACTGCCGGCGAGGGTATCACTTACGCCGCCTCGGTGAATGCCAGTGCGACTGTTATTCTGTCTCCGCTATCTCCCGCATTGTGCTGCTCGAACAAAGAAGGCGCCCCGGTGACTGAGGCCAATCCCGCGGCGCCAGGGGAAACCATCAACGTCTACGCTACCGGACTAGGTCTGGTGAAGTCCGACGATGGAACTGCCGTGGGTGAAACCGGAACCAAGTACCATGGCCCGGTTATCAACGAACCGAATTCACCGGTGGATTCTTTGGCCGGCGGCAAAACGGCGAATGTTTTGTTTGCAGGCCTGAAGCAGGGCGCGGTGGGTATCTACGAAGTGCAGTTGCAGCTCAATTCGGATCTGCCGACGAATCCGCAAACACAGATCACGATCGCGCAGGACATTTACATCAGCAACATCGTAACGATCCCGATATTCAATCCCAACCCGCCGGCTCAATAGCAGGCGGGCGCACTATATAATTTCGTAGGGTTTATAACCATTCTTCAAGAGAACGCCGCGTGCCGCTTCAAGGCCCTCGGGCGCGACATAAAAGAACGCCCCTATCCGTTCCGAAGCGAAGATCAGGCCGCCTTTGTAAGCATCCGGTTCCACCAGGTAATCAAGGGAATACCCGGTCAGTAATTGCTCCAGCCCCAGCGCTTCTTTCAGCTTTTTCGCAATGTAGAGTAGCGACAGCTCGGTTTCGCCAAAGAACTCCGGTTCCCGCCGCACCCGCTTACCCGCGAACCCGAGCTGAAAACGCGGCGTAAGCGCCTGGGCTATTTTTCTCCAGGTGTTGAATAAAACGGGTCGCGACGGTCTCCAGATTCTTATACAGGCTCTCGTTCTTGAACTGCGCGCGCGCCTCCGGCACCAGATCGCGAACACGCTCCCAGCAGAACAATAGTTCCATGCCGCTTTGAAAAAACAACTCCTCGTTCAACACTCCAGCTGTGACAAAGGACGCCACCATCTCCCAATATGTAACTACCATCCGATAGTAGGCATTGGTATCGAAGGCCGGCGGACAGAGCTTGTTAAACTCGTCCATCGATTTCACTTTGAACGACTTGGAGAACCAATCCCGAGCTTGGCGAAGCTTTTCCTCGCGGCGCATCTCGTAGAGGCGCAAAATCAGATTTACGTCGTCGTAGGTGGCGGTGTGAGCCATGTTAAATCTCCTTGGAAATCCGATGAACTTCCAGATTAACATCCGCCCGCCGTGGCTAGGGCCGGTCCGCCGGAAGATGCTGGTCCGCGCGCTTGCCGCTGATCGTGAATCGATGAAACGGTGGTGCGCCCATTCCGTTGGCGCGGCTCGAAAGAGGTTCTAATTCCATCAACAGGCACGCGATCATTGGTGCGGGGACATTGGCATCCGGCGTGGCCCGAGGCCGCGCCGATCTGTTCCGTGGTCAGCTTCTACCTCGAAGCCGGTCAATCGCACGGCGGTCGCGCGCCGATGGTCTGCCTTCCCGCAACGTTTCGAGATGCGGCATTGATTTAAGTTCTTCCGCCAACTTCAGCCGCAACTCACGGCTTGCCTCAGTCTCACGGTAGAGCGTCTGCGCCACCACCGCCGGGCCGCGCATTTCACTCAACCCGAGAACCTGCACTTGAAAGTCGCCGCCGTCGTTCTTCACTTGCAAGAGGTCGCCGGCGCGGACCTCGCGCGAAGCTTTGGCTTGTTGTCCGTTGGACGCGATCCGGCCGAGTTCACAAGCCCGTGAGGCGAGCGCGCGCGTCTTGAAGAATCGGGCGGCCCAGAGCCATTTGTCCATTCTCACGCTGGTCATGATTCCATTGTCGTATCAGCCCGCAACGGCGGACGCGCTTCTGAGAAGGCCGTGAATGATTTGCGACTTCGAATGGTGAGCGCCCGGGATCGACAACGGAAACCTTCAAACACCCACGGCTGCATCTTCCAATTGAGTCGAAGGCTTGCCGGCGAGGGAACGAATCGCGCTCGCCCAGAGAATAATTCCCGCACCAAGACAGCCCACCGGATTGCCCGCGCCACCGGGAGCGGCAGGCGGATATCCAATTGCCAAAATAACCATGGCCGCACCGGTAACTACTAACTGCGGGTTGCCGAACGCCTTGGCGAGCGGGAAGAAATGGACTCCGATGATCAGTATCGCGGCCGGAAGCACCCAGTCCTTTAGACCTACATTCGCCAGGACGTTGCCCACGACCAAAATCGCAACCCACTGCGTGACGTTGACGATGTTGAAGATCCGGCTTGCCTGCTTCCTGGCAGGGGAATCAGCTTCGGCATCGTGCGCGCTGCGATGCCGCCGGTATTGCCGCAGTGCCGCTACGAAGATGGCAACCGCCCCCGCGGCAACTACCGTGAGCATCCCGGGTCGCAGGCCGAACGCTCTTTGGCTCCAAATCACCAACCAGATGGCGCCGAAGATTGTGAAGAACATAGCGCCGATGGCACGACGTGCACTCGCTGCGGATGGTTGGGTCATTCGAAATGATCCCACGAAACGATCCCGCCGGTTCTAAACCAGCTTGGTCTTGCGGACCGGCAGGTCGCGGACTCGCTTGCCGGTAGCGGCGAAGATTGCGTTACAAATCGCAGGCGCGATGGGCGGAACACCGGGCTCGCCTACACCGACCGGGATCGCAGTGCTGGGAATGATGTGCACATGCGTTACGTAGGGCGCCTCGTTGATGCGGGCGACGCGGTAATTATTGAAGTTCGACTGCTGGATCCGGCCATTGGCAGCGGTGATTTCGCCCAGCATTGCGATGCTGGTGCCGAAAACGGCGGCTCCTTCCAGTTGGGCTTTGACGCGATCGGGGTCGATGATCTGGCCGGCGTCGATTGCAATATCGACGCGGGGGATTTTTACTTGTCCCTTGTCGTCGACTTCCACTTCCACTACCGCGCAGACATAGGCCAGGAAGCTGCGGTGGGCGGCTATGCCGAGAGCGCGGCCTTTCGACGGCTTCTTTTTGGCCCAGTCGGATTTCGCGGCGGCAACCTCAATCACATGACGCAGTCGGCCGGTGTCGAGCGGATAATCCTTGATTGGCTTGCCGTTGTTCCAATACTTCACGCCTTGTGCTTCCAGTTCCAGGTGGCGCGGTGTACCGATCACGTCCAGCAAATACTCAACGCGATCGCGACCCGCCGATGCAGCCAGTTCATCGATGAACGAATGAATAGCGAAGGCGTGATAGATGTTCGCAACCGCACGCATCCAGCCCTGGCGGACATGATTTTTCGCCGGACCATTTTCGGCGCGGTGATTCGGAATGTCGTAGGGGAGATCCACCAAACCCATGCCGAGTTCGAATTCCTGTCCGTATTCGGCGGAGGCATCGAAGGTGGAGCCGATCGTCGGGAAGACGCTGCGCTGCAGCCAGGCGGTGGGTCGGCCCTTGGCGTCTGTAGCGGCTTTCATGTGCATGGCGGCTGCTACATGATAGAAGTCGAACCTGATGTCTTCTTCGCGGCTCCACACTACCTTCACCGGCTTGTTGAGTTTCTGTGAGAGGATAGCGGCTTCCGCCGCGTAGTCCGGCTTGGACTTGCGGCCAAAGCCTCCACCCAGCAAGGTGACATGGCAGATTACGTCTTCCTTTTTAATGCCCAGTGCGGCTCCTACTGTTTCCTGCACTGCTTGCGGATTCTGGGTGGCGGTCCAGATGGTGGCCTTGCCATTCTTCACGTCCGCGATGGCGGCAGGCGGCTCCATCGGTGCGTGCGAGAGCATCGGCACGTAGTATTCGGCTTCGTGGATTTTAGTTGCTTTGGCGAAGACCGCGTCCACGTCGCCCACATTGCGCACCTGCTTCTGCGGTTTGCGCGCCGTTTCGAATAGCGATTTTTTGTACGCTTCCGAATCGAAGGAGGCGTGCCCGCCCAAGTCCCAATCCACCTTAAGCTTCTTGCGGCCCTGCATGGCGGACCAGGTGTTATCGGCGATGACGGCTACGCCGCCCAAAGCCTGAAAGTTATGCGGCGGCTTGAAGCCATCGATCACTACTGTTTGCGAGACGCCCTTTACGGCGAGTGCCGCTTTGTCGTCGAAGCCTTTCAGCTTTCCGCCATAGACCGGGGAGCGTTCGATGGAGGCGTAGACCATGCCGGGTACACGCGCGTCCATGCCGAAGGTGCCCTTGCCCACCACGATGTCGTTCAAGTCCGTAGAGGGGACGCCTTTGCCCATGTAGCGAAATTCGGATGGCGATTTCAGCCTGAGTTCTTCCTTCTTCGGGACAGGTTGCAGCGCCGCCAGCGCGGCCAGTTCGCCATAGCCGAGTTTCTTGCCGCTCTTGTGAACGATCTGGTGATTGACGGCTTTGCATTCACCCGCGGGCACTTTCCACTTGTCCGCAGCCGCGCGCTCCAGCATCAGACGGGCGGTGGCGCCGGCTTCGCGTATTGTTACGATGAAGTCGCGAATGGAACACGAGCCATCAGTGTTCTGCGACCCGTACTTGGTGTCGCCGATCGCCTGTTCGATCTTGACGCGCTTCCAATCGGCTTCGAGTTCGTCGGCCAGAACCATGGGCAGGACGGTGCGGATCCCTGTGCCCATTTCGGATCTGTGCGCGAGGATGATTAACGTTCCGTCCGGTTCCAGGCCGAGCCAGATTCCGGGATGCCACGCGGCATCGGCGGCCAACGTCGCCCCTTGTGCTTCGGAAGGAAATAGTTGCGCGCCTAGAACAAACGCTCCGGCGGAGAAGACGGCGCCGAGGAAACCGCGGCGGCTGACTACTTGGATATTTTCGGTACTCATGCCTTGGCTCATGCTTTCACCCCTGCTGCCTGCTTGATCGCCTGGCGGATGCGTTGATAGGTGCCGCAGCGGCAGATGTTGCCCTGCATGGCGTCGTCTATTTCGCGGTCGGTCGGCTTCGGCTTCTCTTTGAGCAGCGCAACAGCTTGCATAATCTGGCCGCTCTGGCAGTAGCCGCACTGAGGAACAGCGACCTGCTTCCATGCCTGTTGCAGCGGGTGCGTGCCGCTGGCGCTGAGCCCTTCAATGGTGAGAACTGCTTTCCCGGCGGCGTTCCGCAGCGAGGTCTGGCAACTGCGGGTGGCCACGCCGTCCACGTGAACGGTGCAGGCTCCGCAGAGTCCCTGGCCACAGCCGAATTTGGTGCCGGTGAGCTCCAGCAGGTCGCGAAGGTACCAAAGGAGTGGCATCTCCGGATCGCCTTCGAACTGTTTGGCAATTCCGTTTACTTTTAGTTGAACCATGTATTGTCTCCCGGAATAGCAAGTTTACAACAATGGGTGCGGGTGGCACGAGGGGAGCTTGCGGGAATGCCACGCGGTGATGTTCTTGCTCGTACTTTGAACGGACCCAGGGGTCCGTTGCCGGTGCGGCGTCCGCCCTACCAGGCAGCGTCCGGGGCGGATCGGTTGTATGATGGCTCCCATGCGAAAAGTTTTGTTGCTGATTTTGTGCGCAGTGGCGCTGGCTCAGGATGCGGACCTGAAGAAGACTACGTTTGAAAGCCAACCCAGCATGGTGCTGGCGAACGGCAAACTGGAAATGATTGTATTTGAGCGGGGGGCCTCGTTCGCGAACCTTGTGCTAAGCGATGATGCCGAGAAACTGAGTCCGCTCTGGAATCCTGCGCGGCTGGCGCGCGAGACGGGGCGTCCGTCGCAGTTTGGTTCGAGCTTTGGGCATTTCATCTGCGTGGATGGGTTCGGGCCAACCTCGAAGGAGGAGGAAGCCGCGGGCCTTAACGGGCACGGTGAGGCGCACATTCAGAAGTTCGAGGTAAAGGCTTCGCGGCGGGACGGCAAGACTTCTACGCTGGTGCTGGCGGCGAAGCTGCCGATTGTGGAAGAGCTGTTCACGCGCACGATTCGCATGGTGGATGGGGAGAACGTGATTTACGTGAACAGCGAGCTGGAAAATCTGTTGGGCTTCGACAGGCCGGTGAATTGGGCCGAACATGCGACGATCGGTTCGCCGTTTCTTGAGCCGGGTGTGACTGTTGTGGATATGTCAGGCAAGCGTGCCATGGTGCGGCCCTACGATCCAAGTGACCGCGGACTGCCGCATCGTATGGCTTCGGGCAAGGAGTTCACCTGGCCAAACGCTCCGCTTGAAACCGGAGGCACGGCGGACGTGCGCCGGGCACAATCGCCGCCGAATTCCGGCGGGCACACCACCACCCTCATGGATGCGAGCCGGAAGTATGTATACGTGACCGCACTGCATCCGCGGAAGAAGTTGATTCTTGGTTATGTGTTCCGCCCCGACGAGTACGCCTGGACTCAGAGCTGGGAAAACTATCCGTCCACCGGGAAGCTGGCGCGGGGATTGGAATTTTCCACCCAGCCGTTCGATGTTTCGCGAAGGGAAGCGGTGACTACAGGTTCGATGTTCGGCGTGCCCACGTATCGCTGGCTGCCGGCGAAGTCCAAAATCGAGAGCCATTTCCTGATGTTCTATTCGCGCGCGCCGGAGGGCATGACGCAGGTGGACGATGTGCGGCTGGAGAACGGAAAGCTGACGGTGGAGGATCACAAGTCCGGCAAAAAGTTCGTGCTGAATGCGTCGCTGCCGCTTTGAGATTTACTCGTAGCGCAGGGCTTCCACCGGATCGAGCCGCGATGCTTTGATGGCCGGCCAGACTCCGAAAAAGAGTCCGATCGCCACAGAAACGGAGAAGCCCGTCATTACCGCCCAAAGGGGCACTTGCGCGCGCAGGCTGGGGAAAACGGCTCCGACTATCAACGTCACGCAGATGGAAAAAATAACGCCGAGGACCCCTCCGGCTCCGGTGAGCGTTACCGCTTCCCCCAGGAACTGCAAGACGATGTCGCCCTGACGCGCGCCGACTGCTTTCCGAATGCCAATTTCGCGTGTTCGTTCCGTAACGCTTACCAGCATGATGTTCATTACTCCGATGCCGCCGACCAGCAGGCCAAGCCCGGAGATGGCAATGGAGACCAGCACGATCATGCCGGTGATCTTATCGAAGTTTTGGATGATGGAATCGGCGGTGGAGATGGCGAAGTCGTCCTCGTCCTTGGCCGGAGTCCGCCGGAGCTTTCGCAGAGCGGACCGGATCTCTTCAATGGCGTCCGCGCGAAGGCCGGGGCGCGCCTTGGCGGTGAGGAAGTAATTTTCCGATTGCGGATAGCGCAGATGCGCGGTTTGAAACGGAATTACGATCTGACGGTCCAGGCCGTTCTCACCGAAGAAGCCGCCTTTAGCAGGCGCAAACACTCCGACCACGGAATAATCCGCGCCATCGAGGAAGATGGTTTGCCCGGTTGGATTGGCTCCCGGGAAAAGGGCCTCGGCAATGCTGGAACCTAGCACGGCGACGCGTTGGGCGCGCTGCGCTTCGTCCTGCGTGAAGAGCCTTCCCACCGGAACCTCGCGTGGAGAGATAGTGTAGGAATTCGGCGTCAGGCCGGCAAGCGACATGTTGTCGGACTCAAAGCCGGGCACTTTGGCGCTGAAGAATTTGCCTGGCTGCGGGTTGATAAAAAGGCTGATACCAACGTCTTCAGTGGAGCGGCAAACCGACTTCAAGTATTCGGCATACTCCGGACGCAATGGTTTGCGCTTCAATTCCTTGGGCCGAGCGCCGCCGCCGCCGGGGTCGCCGCTGGCTTTGGCGATGAAGACGTTGTCCGGGCCGAATTCCTGAAAGAAATCCACGATACCCTTGCGCAGGCCGGTGAGCAGAGAGCCAACCGTCACCACGGTGGTTATTCCGATTACGATGCCGAGGATGGTGAGGCTGGACCGGAACCTGTGCGTCCACACGGCATCCAGCGCCATGGTGATGGTTTCTCTGACGCTCACGTTGACGGAAGCGATCATTCGGCACGCAGCGCATCGACCGGGTCGAGCCGCGCTGCCCTCCTTGCGGGGTACCAGCCCGAAACTACGCCGACGGTTGTGGAAACAAAAATAGAGAGTAGGATGTACGGCAGCGTGACCTTCAATGTTGCGCCGAACACAGCGCCCAGAATGAGGGAGACGGCGGTGCCAAGCGCCAGCCCGATGAAGCCGCCGGCCAGTGACAGGATTACGGACTCGGTGAGGAACTGCATCATGATGTCGTTGCGGCGCGCACCCAGGCTCTTGCGAATTCCGATTTCGCGGGTCCGTTCGGTGACGCTGACGAGCATGATATTCATGATGACGATTCCGCCGACGATCAGCGAGATGCTGGTGACAGGCACGACGATGGCGGCGATGATGCCGAGGATGGAGTCCACGAAGGAGCGGACCGAATCCGGCGTGAGCGTATCGAAGTTGTCTTCCTGGCCGGGCGGCGTATGGAAATGCGTACGTAGCGCGGCGCGTGTGATGTCGAGCGATGCATCCAATGTGAGGCCGGTGCCCGGGCGCGATTTCCCAAACACCGACGTTCCGTTGCGGCCGCCGAAAAGCTGCTGATAAACGGTGATGGGAATGTAGACGGGATTATCCAGGCTGCGCCCGAACGACGAACCCTGGCGTTCGAGCAATCCGATGACGACGAAGTCGTTCCCGGAGATGCGAATTTTCCGGCCAATGGGGGACCCTCCGGGAAAGAGAGCGGCGCGGATGTCTTCTCCGATAATGGCGACGTGCTGGCGCATGCGTTCCTCGGGTTCAACGAAGAAGCGGCCGTCGGAAATTGGGACGTCGCGAATATCGGGCAGCGTGGCGGACGCCCCGAGGACAGCTGCGCCCTCGAAGGTTTGATTGTCGCCCTTGACGTCTTCGCTCCGCTGCGCATACGGGCTATACAAGAGGCTATCGCCAGTGACGGTCCGGAGGTAGGCCACGTCCTCCGGGCGGATGCGTTTATTGCGGCGCTGCTTGTCGGCGAGTTGTTTGCGGGTGAGGCGTCCTACGGAGGCGATCTGCGCGATGAGGAAGCTGTCGGTGCCGAATGCCTTTGCCGTGATTCCTTCCGCGTAGACACCGAGCCCGTCAATGGCTGCGCCCACCAGAATTACGCTGGCGACTCCAATGATGATTCCCAGCAGTGTGAGGAAGCTGCGGAGCTTGTGCGCGCGGATGGAATCGAGCGCCAGGGAGACGGCGGTGGTGAAGTTGTAGGACAGATTCATCAGGCCTTTCTAACTATGATGCCATTGGTTGGTTGGCGATCCGGAGAAATCGAGATGAAGGTGGCGGACGGGCCTAGCGCGCTGGCGCCGTTATACGGCCGGGTTTGGTGACTTGCAGGCTCCACAACGATCCGCCGGCGGTGATGAAAAGTGTTTTCAAATCGGAACCGCCGAAGGCGCAGTTAGTTACTTCGTCCTTTGGAATGGGAACGTACTCCAGCAGCTTGCCTTTCGGCGACAGTATGTAGACACCGCCCTTATATTTTTCATTGATCTCAAAGGGCGCGTTGTTGCGCGTAAGTCCGGCGGCGACGAAGAATCTGCCGGCGGTGTCCATCTTGAAACCGTCGGGCCCGCGCGCGGTACCCCAATCGAAGACCAGCTTGCGGCTGCCGGCGGCAACGGTTCCATCGGGCTTCAGATCGAACTGCCAGAGCTTGCGCGCGCCGCCCACTTTGTTGTTATTGTTATCGGCCACGAAGAGATGCTTGTCGCCGGGTGAAACCAGAATGCCGTTGGGACGTTCGATTTCATGGGTGAGGATGCGCGTGACTTTTCCCGGGGCGTCGATGCGATAGACGCCCTCCACGAGTTCGCCTTTTTCGTCCTTGATCTCCATGCTGTCGCGGCGGCCGTAGCGGGGGTCAGTGAAGTAGATGCGGCCTTTAGCGTCAATGGTGAGGTCATTCGGGGAATTGAATCGTTTGCCCTCATAGCTTGCCGCCAGAACAGTGATGGCGCCGTCGGCTTCGGTGCGGGTAACCTGGCGGGCTTGCGCTTCACAGACAATGAGACGGCCCTGCGGATCAATGAGCAAGCCGTTTGCGCCGCCGGATGGCTGGCGGAAGACTTGCGGGTTGCCTTGGGCGTCGCGGCGCGTGATGCGGTCGCCGCCGACGAAGTAGAGATCCGTGGGCGGCAGCCAGGCAGGTCCTTCGCCAGCGTTCATTTCGCCTTCGAGTTTGGGGCTGCCTATGGTAACGCGCTGCCGGGCGTCAGCGGTTAGCGTGCAGGCGGCGGCCAGGAATAGGGTGCATACGGTTTTTGAGAGCATTGCAACATATTCTATTAGGTACTCAGGCCGGATTCTATTAAGTACTCAGGCCGGGAGCGAGCCGCGTTTGATGACCTTCTCCATGACCTCGGCAAAAGTATCGATCTCTTCCAGCGTTGTGTAGACATTGGGCGTGATGCGCAGCCCTTGATATTCGCCCTCCGTTACTACGCCTACGGTCCAGATACGGTGCTTCTCCCAGAGGTACTTGGATAGCTTCGGCGCATCGAAGCCGTCCACGCTGATGAAGCCGATACCGCATGACTGCTCGGGATCTTCGCTGTTGAGGATCTTTACTCCCGGCAGATCGCGCAGCCGGTTGGTCCAGCGTTTGCGCAGGTAGCGCAGACGTTCGGCCTTTCGTTCCACGCCGATGCTCTCATGAAAGGTGAGCGCCTCCGTGATGGCATTGCGCTGCGAGGCCGGGTGGGTGCCGATCTCCTCAAACTTGCGGATGTTGTCCTGCATGGAATCGGGAGCCGGCATCATGGGCCAGATTTTCGGGATCTTCGACTTCTTGACGTAAAGCATACCGGTGCCGATGGGGGCGAGCACCCATTTGTGCAGCGACGTTCCGTAGTAATCGCAGTCCAAATCTTCCTGCTTGAACGGGAATTGCGCGAAGGCATGCGCGCCGTCTACCACTACTTCGATGCCGCGGGTACGCGCCATCTGGCAAATCTTCTTCACCGGGAAAATTTGTCCGGTGCGATTAGTGATGTGGCAGATGTGGATCACCTTCGTCTTCGGTGTGATGTTGTCTTCGATGCGCTTGGCCAGATAATCCAAGCTCGGCGGCGGCACAGGGAATGTGATCTGACGAAGCACGATTCCGTCACGGCGCTCGCGCTGTTTCCACGTGGTGATCATGCGCGGGTAGTCCTGGTTGGTGGTGAGGACTTCATCACCCGCTTTGAGTTCCATGCCGAGCTGCACGATTTCGAGCGACTCACTGGCGTTGCGCGTGATGGCGATTTCTTCCGTATCGCAGCCAAAGGCGCGGGCCAGGCGGCGGCGAACCGTTTCGATTCCCGGGTCGAGCACGTTCCACATGTAGTAAGACGGGTTCATGTTCTCGATTTCGAGATAACGCTTCTCGGTATCCATTACCACTTTTGGCGAAGGGGCAACGCCTCCGTTGTTGAGGTTGATCATATTGCGGTCGACGGTGAAGGCGTGGCGGATGTTCAGCCAGAAATCTTCATCGCGGGCGACAGCATCGGCCGGACGGCCTGAAACGGATTGAGCGGCGGCTTGCACCAGAGCGACGGGGGTTTGGATAGCAAAAGCGCCGGTTGATGAGGCAAGAAAGCGGCGACGATCCATAAGTAACGATATGCCGAATGGGGCCGTTGGGTCAAATACGGGGAGTCAGGCGGCCTGGCTTGAGCCGTCTCGATGCAGGGGCCGGGCCGCGGGCCAGGGTGACCTTTCCCACCAGGCAGCGTAGCGTCAGCCAACGCTATCACTGTCCTTTCTTCTCCCGATCAGGTACACAATCAGATGGGAGGCCCCGATGCAGACTGGAGCCAGGCCGATCCATTGGATCCCTTGGGGCACGTCGTGCGGGGACGGACTGGGGTGCGCGAGTAGAGCGCCGAGTGTCACAAATATTCCAATCCCCAATGAGGCCCACACCAGACCCGCGAGCAGTAGGAACCTTTGGATGTTCCAGCCGCTTCGCCGGACTTCTTGCTCAAGCGGAGGTAACTCAACACCTTTTTCAATTGCGGCTAATCTCTCGCGGTGAATCATCATCCTGCGGCTCAGTTGCAACCACTGCCTAAACGCCAGATAGCCAATGACCGCTACTATTACAATCGTGATTTCCATTTCGCTCCTTCGTTTCGTTCGTTTATACTCGCTTGCGCGTGCGCCGGTTGCATTGAGTGCGAAGGTCTTTTTTGCAACCGCTCCGCCACGCCGCGAGTACTAAGACTGGAATGGATGAAGACATTGAATGCCTGCTGCGGGAGCATCTTCACCGGCAAGCATTCGAACGTCTGCTGAATCTGTACGAGTTGAAGGTGTTTCGAATGGCGGTGATGTTCTTACGGGACCGGGGCAGAGCCGAAGAGGTCACGCAAGATATATTCCGGAAGCTTTGGCGCGTGCTGCCCACCTATGATGGCCGCGCCGCCCCGTCCACCTGGCTTTACACGATTGCGCGGAACACATGCCTCTCGGCGCTTCGCTCGGAAGTCCACCGGAAAGCACTGCCGCTCGACTGGATTGCGGAACCCGCGGCCAACGGCAGCGGGATTTTGAACGGGATTGAACTGCGGCGCTGTCTCGAACGCCTGCCCGAAATACAGCGTGACGTGATCACGTTATTCTATCTGCAGGAGAAAAGTGTCGGGGAAGTGGCGCGGATGTTAGATCTGCCCGAAGGCACCGTCAAGAGCCATCTGCATCGCGCTCGCGTTGCTCTTGCCGTAATAATCAAGGAGTAGTCGCATGGACTGTCGACAAACACAGGCACGGATTTTGGATTCTCTGGCGGAGTTCCGGCCGGTTGAGTATACGCCCGAGATGCGGGCTCACCTGGCCGGCTGTGGGGAGTGCCGGAACTTTTCCGAAGCCCAGTTCGCGCTGGACCGCCAGCTTAGCGCCGCGATTTCAGCACCGTCGCTTAGTCCGCTGTTCCGCTCTTCGCTTGCGGCCAGGCTTCGTCGCGAGCGGCTCTCCGTATGGCCCGAGTTCCTGCCCGATGTGGCTCACCTGGCGGGATGTTTGTGCGCCACGGTCCTTTGCCTGGTGGTGTTGCCTTTCGCCGCTCGTCCGGTCCTGCTGGCCGGATTATCGTTTACTTTGGTTTCCTACTTTGCACAAACTCTTTTGCAAGGCTCCTTGGAGGCTTGGGACGACAAGTTCTGAGTTCATGGAAGCGCCATGTTTTTCCGGCGCCACGTTCCGCCCCTGCCACTCTCGGATTTGCTGGAGTCGTTTT
>JANXXV010000731.1 GCA_025350445.1 Bryobacteraceae bacterium
GGACGTGCGTGGAGATCATTCCGGGGATGATGAACTTGCCGGAGACATTGATCACGTCGGCGCCCGCGGGCGGTTTGATTTTCGACGATGGGCCGACTGCTTCCACCTTGCCATCGCGCACGAGGATGGTTGCGTTCGCAATGGCGGGCTTGCCGGTGCCGTCGTAAACGCTTGCGCCGGTGAACGCCTTCACGCCGGCGGGCATTGCAGTGGATGCGGTGATGCCGATCAACAGTAGTGCTTCGAAAATGTTCCGAATCGTTTTCATATTGTCCCCGCAAAGATTATAACGAAAGCTTGCGGGAACGATTGGTAAAATCGCTCAATGGAAGATCTTCGATATCCCGTTGGAAGATTCAGCTACCCCTCACCCGCTTCAGAAAGCGATCTGCGCCTGTGGCTTTCACAGATGGCCGATGCGCCCGCGCTGCTGCGCGATGCGGTACGCGGGCTCTCGACGGGGCAACTCGACACGCCTTATCGGCCGGAGGGCTGGACTGTGCGCCAGGTGGTTCACCATGTCGCGGACAGTCATATGAACAGTTATGTCCGATTCCGTCTGGCGCTTACCGAAGATGAACCGGTGATTAAGCCATACGACGAAACTCTTTGGGCACAATTGAGCGACGCGCATTCGGCGCCGGTAGAACTTTCCTTGGATCTATTGGCTTCGCTGCACCAGCGCTGGATGCTGCTGCTGAACAGTCTTGGTGCGGCGGAATTGGCGCGGGCTTTCCGCCATCCGGCAATGGGACTGGTGACGCTGGAGAAGAATGTCGCGCTATATGCGTGGCATGGACGGCGCCACGTGGCGCATATCACGTCGTTGAAATCGCGAATGGGCTGGAGTTAGAGCGGGAAGCGGCTTCTATTGCTGGAGTTCCCGCTCTGACCGTGCTTGCTTGGCAGCGGTCCGGGACCATCATCGCCGCCGCGGCGGTTCATGGCGGACGTATCGAGCTCAGTTTCCTCAAAGCGAATGGGCCGGTCCAGCACCATCTCCATGGTGGTTCCTTTGGCGAGCACCGCTTCCGGACCGCGGGAGAGAAGAACCCCGGCGAGTCCGGCGGCCGCCCCGGCGGCAGCGCCAATGCCGGCGCCCATTCCACCGCTTCCGCCGATGCTGCCGGCTATGGCGCCTATCGACGCGCCGCTCGCCGCGCCTTCGGCAACGGTGCGGGCGTCTCCCGACTTATTGCCTTCGCTCTTGATTTTTCCTTCGGTCTTGTCGAGTTCTTCACTGGCGCGTCCATCGAGTTGTCCAACACGCGCGCGGAAATCGCGTGTAACTCCGTTCGGCAACGTGAGCGTATCGAAGCGGAGGTAGATCTCGCCTCGGCCTTTCATGCGGCCGGGGCGCTTCACCTGGGTGACGGTTCCGGCAACATAGCTTCCCGGAGGAATGACGATTTTGCCGCCGACAAGAATGGGGAAAACGGTTTCCAGATAAATGCGGTCGCCTTCGGCAGCGTGCTTGGTGGTGATGCTGTTGATCAAGCTGAGCGGAATGCGCGTGCCCGGATTGACGATGAATTCCTTTGGCTTCGCGGCTTCCTGTTGGGCGAGGGCAGCCATGGACAAAACAACGCAGACTATTGGAAGTTGCAACCGCATCGCATTTAGCTCCTGAATTCAGTGTAGACGGTTATGACCGCGTCAAAGTTTCAGCACTACACCGGGGAATCAAAAAACGCCCTGCTTCTTAGAAGCGCAAAGGCCGCTTCCGGCGGCGCCAATCGACCTAGAAACCCGGCGGACTTGGCCGCGGGAAGCGAGTCCGTCTTGCGCGGGTTCCTCAAAAACTATACTTCAGTCCAAACTGTATCTGGCGCATGGTGCGAGCTGTCTGGATCACGCCAAACGTTGAGGGGGAAGTGACGTCGGAGCTGGGAGCATTCCACCTGGGATGATTGGAAAAATTGAAGGACTCGAAGCGGAACTGCAAGGAGTGGCCTTCGATGATACGGATATTTTTCATCGCCGAGAAATCCCAATTACTCGTTCCTGGGTTCAGCAGGATGCTACGCGCAGTGTTGCCATACCGATAGACGAGTTGCGGATTGGTGGCGCTGAACGCCGCGATGTTCCAGAATTTCTGTGTGCCGCGGTCAGTTGGGACCGGGCTGATGCCGGTTGCGTCCGGATAGCTGCCGAATCCGGTATTCGTAAGATCTCCGATGCTGGCCGGCGTCCGTGGCGTGCCGTCGGCGAACGTCAGAATGCTACCCAGTTGCCAGCCGCCAATGATTCTGTCGGCCACGCCGCCCATGGGGCCGTCAAAGTTTAGGAATCCAGTTCCTTTCCCTTTTCCGATGGGTATTTCATAAAGAAGTGAGCTGACGAAGCGCCGGCCCACGTGTTGCGACGACAGCCCGCGATCCTGGCTAAAATTGTAGGGATTGATCGGCGTGGTGGTCTCGCCATCGGCCGGCCGCAGCGCGCTGCCGTAGTCGATGGACTTCGACCAGGTGAAACTGGTGAGGTAGGTCAGCCCTCTGGAGAAGCGCTGCGTCAGCTTGGCGCTGAGTGCGTTGTAGTTGGAATTGCCGATACCGTTTTTCGAATCGAATTGTCCGAACATTGGCCAGGGCGAACGCTGCGTCAGCGTTCTGGTGTCGGATGGTCCGGTTTTCAAGATCGCGACGTTCTGCTGTTTGAAGCGCTGCAGGCGGTGGGCTTCGTTGCCCAGGTAACCCACTTCCAGCACGATGTCGTTGGTTATCTGGCGCTGAACGTTGAACAGCCACTGCTCGACGTAAGGCGTCCGGCGGTTGGTATCCACCACATAAATCAACGCGCCGGCGCCTTCGCATGGGCCGCTCCAATTGCTGCAGTGGCCCCCAAGCGCGACAAATGGATCGTTCACGGGGATATTCGGCTTCTCCTGGTCGGAGCGGATTCGGATTCGTCCCGCGACGTTGCGGCCCATTTCGAACATGATGGGGTTGTTTGTATCCTGCGCGTAGAACATGCCGAAGCCGGTGCGGATGGTCCACTTGTTGGTCAGGTTGTAGGCCACTCCGATTCGTGGCGCAAAATTCTTGTGATCGGATTTCACCAATGCGCTGCCCACGCCGAACTTGCTCACATCGGAACCGGTGAAGATGGGGATTGAGTCGTCGAAGTGGAAGGTCATCCCCTGATAAAAATCTCCACTGCCCGGGCGGATCAGAGCCGGCGTCTTGGTGCCTGCCAGCAAACCGTCGGGGCCGACGCCCGGATCGGCGAAAACGGCGTTGATATCACCGCGGTACTTGTCTTGATATGGGGGCGTGAATTCGTAGCGGAGTCCGTAGTTCAGGGTCAACTTAGAGGACACTTTCCACACGTCTTCCCCGTAAAAAGCGAAAGACGTAGAGCGGAAGAGCAGCCGGGCGATGCCTGGAGCAAAGTCTATCTGGCTGGAGTATCCCAGCATATAATCGGCGAACGAATACCCCGTAGTCAGGCGGTTGGCAGGGTCGTTGGTGGCGATGTTTTGATTAAATGCATAGGAGGGCCGGGCCGAGTAGACGTTGCCATCGCTGTTGACGCGCTCGCGCCGCAGCTCCCCGCCAAAGCGGATGGAGTGGCTTCCCTTAACGATCGACATGTTGTCGACCCACTGGAAGTAGTGGTTTTTGTTGACGTAGGGTCCATCGTTCGAGTCGCCGAAACCGGATAGCCCATTGCTAAACGCGATGTTGGGAGTGCCCCAGGCGCTGGGACCGGCATCGGCATTTACGCCCTTAATCGCCAACTCAGCGGTCACGTTGCGGATACCGGCCCAGTGCGTCCCGGTGATGTTCTGAAATTGCGTGTAGCCGAAACGAAACTCATTGACGACGGTGGGGGTGAATGTGCGGGTGTTGGCCAGCAGCGCCTGATAAGCCTTGGTGGTGAACTGCGACGCCTGATTCGGGAAGGTGGCGTCCGGCCGCGAAAACTCGCTATCCCAGCCAAAGCGGCCGAACCAGAAAGATTTCGTATTCTCGTTGAAGTCGATGCGCTGGGTGTATTGATCCTGGTTGACCAAACTGCTGGACGGATTCACATAATTGCGGCTAATGGAATCGCCGGGCGTGGTGGCGCGCGGATAGAACTCAAAGAGTTTCAAGGCGATGGGGCTGAATCGGCTGGCGGGAATGGTGTTGTTGGCAAAGGGAACGGCCGTCAGCGCCACCGGGTTGCCGTTGGAATCTGTTCGAAACGTGCGGGAAGCGGGATCGAAGATGGCTCGCGGCTGGCCGGAAAAATCGCCGGAGCGCATGCGGTCGGTGGCCACGGAGGCCACTTCCTGAAGGGTAGTGCGATCCTTGAGACCCTCGTAGTTCGACATAAAAAAGAGCCGGTTGGGAATGATTTTGCCGCCAAGCACGAAGCCGTACTGGTTGCGGCGGAACGGATTTTTCTTGCCGACTTGCCGCCACAGTTCGGCGTCCAGC
>JANXXV010000739.1 GCA_025350445.1 Bryobacteraceae bacterium
CAAGACTTTCTGCGCTATTTGGCATACCAAGGGCTACCTTCCGGGCCGCCCGCTACCGGCGGACATTACCGAAGACAGGCTTTTTACTATACGCCGGAGCGGACGCCCGAGGGAACGAACCGGTTAAGGCCGGCAGATTCCGCGTTTACTCGCGCTGATAAACGCCAGCAGGTGCCGCGTGAAATCCGAATCGCACTCCGCGGCGATTCGTTCCACTGCAGCGGCCAAACCCAATCCGGACCGGTACAGAATCCGGTAGGCTTGCTTGAGAGCCGCCACGTCCGCCGCCGGAACGCCGGCCCGCCGCAATCCCACCAGGTTCAGACCCTTCGGTGCGATATCGAATTCCGAATACAGGAAGTAAGGCGGAGCGTCGTTGTTCACTCTGGAGTTTCCGCCAATCATCGCCAGCCGTCCGATCTTTGAAAACTGATGGATTACCACGCCACCGGAAATAAAGGCCTGGTCTTCAATTTCCACATAGCCCGCAACCAAAGCACAACTGGCGATCACTACCTGGTTCCCGATTTTTGCGTTATGGGCGATGTGCCCGGACGTCATGATGTAGTTGTCATCGCCGATTTCCGTCACCGATTCCGGTCGGGTGCCGCGCGAAACCGTGAAGTGCTCCCGGATCTTATTCCTATTCCCGATCCGCAAGTAGCTCCGCTGGCCGGAGAATGCCTTGTCGAGAGGATCGGTGCCCAGCACGGTACCGGCGGAAATTTCGTTGTGCTCCCCCATAGTGGTCCAGCGCTTCACATATACATACGGCTCCAGCCGGCAGGAGGCGCCCAGTTCTACATCCGCTTCAACCACGCAATAATCCGCAATCGCGCAATGCGCGCCTATCTTCGCATCCGGGTGCACGCGTGCCGTCTCAGCCACCATGGCCGAAGGGTGAATGGACATTCCTTGTATGATACGGAAGTTGAGCCACCAAAACGTAAGAGAGATCGCCGGACTGCTGGATGCCACATTTGAAGGCGACGGGGATCTCGAAATCTCGGCAGCCGCAACCATCGAATCGGCCGGACCCTCTGAAATCTCATTCATCGGAAATCGCAAGGCATTTTCGCAAGCGGAGCGATCCCGGGCCGGTTGCCTGATCGTCCCGTTGGCCTTCCCGAATCCGGCCGGACGAACTGTCATCCGCGCCGCCCAACCCCGCGGTGCATTCGCCGCCGTGGCGGCGCGCCTGCATCCGAAAACACTACCGCCCCCTGGCGTCCATCCCACGGCAGCCGTCTCGCCAACCGCCGAAATTGCGCCTGGTTGCTCCATCGGCCCGCAAGCGGTCGTCGGCGACGGCGCACGCCTGGGGCCCGGCTGCGTCGTCGGCGCAGGCTCTGTGCTTGAGGCGCGCGTCACGCTGGGCGCGGATTGCCTGCTTTACGCGCATGTCACTATTTATGCGGATGTGGAAATCGGGGAACGCGCGATCCTCCATTCCGGCTGCGTGATTGGCGCAGACGGCTTCGGTTTCGTCCTCACGCCGCGGGGCTACGAAAAATTCCCGCAAATCGGGCGCGTCCGCATTGGCAACGATGTAGAAATCGGCGCCAACTCGTGCGTGGATCGCGCGGCTCTCGGTGTTACTTCGATCGGGGACGGAACGAAGCTGGACAACATGGTCCACATCGGCCACAACTGCCAAATTGGCCGCCATGTGGTGATCGCCGCGCAAACAGGCATCTCAGGCGCCGTTGTGGTGGAAGACTATGCGGTGATCGGTGGACAAGTCGGTATCGGGGACAAGGCCCGCATCGAGACTCGCGCCGTGGTGGGTTCCGGCGCCGGCATTCTGCCTTCGAAGATAGTGCGCAGCGGCGAAGTGGTTTGGGGAACGCCCGCGCGCCCGCTGAAGAAATATCTTCGCCAGTTGGCAGCCATCGGCCGCACGGAAGAACTGCGCGAAGAAGTGGCCGCCCTGAGGAAGCAGATCAGCGAATCGCCAGCGTCACACCCGCCGGGCTCTCCGCATCCCCAATCTTGATCGATACCGGAACGGTTGCGCCGGACGGAGCCTGTGCCGGAACCCGGGCGTTGATCTGGATAAGCCCCGCCACCAATCCGGGTGCGCCGCCCGCGTAGCTCACCTCGGCGTCGAGGCCGCCAATCGTTACCTTCACCGGCAACCTTGGCGCCGGATACGGAGCTTCAGCCAACTTTCCATCCACGCCCGAGGGAGCAGTCAGGCCCTCGCCGGTAGCGTATAGAACCACGAACGCACTCTTCGCGGCCGGGTTCGCCGCCGTGTTGAGCGACAGGTTCGCATTCAGAATCGCGCCCGGTCCTTTTCCGGAAGAGTCCGCGGTAAAGATGGCAGGGGAGGAAGGGCTCACTGCCAATGTCACCGGATCTGAACTCACTCCGTTGAACTCCACTTGCAGCAGTGTCGTCGATTTCCCGCCAACGCTGTACGGCACCACGGCGCTCAACTGCCCGTCCACCGTGTAGAGCAGTGCCGCCGGAATTCCGTCGAACAATGCCCGCGTCCGGGCCAGCGCGGTTGTGACGAACTTGTTATCGGCGTTCCACTGTAACGGCACAAGCTTTTCCGGCCCAAAGCCCGATCCAAAGATGGTGATTATTTCTCCGGGCGCAACCGGCCCGGCCATAAAGCTTGCCGCGTTCGCAACACCGGCCGCGGAGATTTTCACCACGGATCCCGCTTGCGTTACCACCGCCGTCTGACCGTTAACGGTCACCGTCGCACCGCGGGCAGTCGCAGCGGTGTTGGCGGACGCCGCAAAATTCACCACACCGGAACCGGAGATGCTGGTCCACGTCAGCTTCAACCAATCGCTGTCCGTAACCGGCTGCCAATTGCACGCCGCGTTTCCGGTCACCGTCAGCGTACCGGTGCCCCCGCGCGCCGGTACGCTGGCCGCGGCCGGAGCCAGCGCTAAGGTGCAACCGGCCGCTCCCTGGTTCACGGTGAATGTCTGCCCGGAGATGGTGATAGTGCCGCTTCTGGCTGCCGGGCCGGTGTTGGCGGACACCGCGAAGCTTACCGTGCCGCTGATGGCCCCGCCGGCGCCGCCGGAAATCTGAATCCAACCCGCATTGCTTACCGCGGTCCAAGGGCAGGCGGCCGTCACATCCACCGATCCTGAGCCGCCGCCCGGGACGACGCTCAGGCTGTTCGCCGCCAATGTGACCACGCAGGAATTCGCACTCTGGGTAATGCGGAATATCTGGTTCCCTACAGTGAGGCTACCTGTCCGTGTTTGCGTAGTGGTATTGGGCGCAACTTTCACACTCACACTTCCTTCCCCCGAGCCGGATCCGCTGCCATTCAACGTAATCCACGCCGCCGTACTGGCCGCCGTCCAATTACAGTTCTGTCCCGCCGTCACATCGAAACGAACCGTGTCGCCCGCCGCGCCGGCGGTGGCGGTATAGGCCGATAGCACCACATCGCAAAGCGCTCCCGGCTGGAACACGTTAAAATTCGACGCTCCCACCGCGATGCTGGCATTGCGAGGCTGTCCCGATCCATTAGCGCCTACTGAATAGCTGACGGTTCCGCTCCCGGATCCGCCCGGCGTCCCGCCCACCGTCAGCCAATCCGCAGTGGCGACCGCAGTCCAGGCGCATCCAGTCTGTGCGGTAACCGTGAAAGTCCCGGCCGACGTCCCCACCGGCGCCGTAACTGAAATCGGCGCCAACGTGTAGCTGCACGTCGAAGGAAGCTGCGTGAGAAACACGGGCTGTCCGCCCACGGAAATCGTAGCATTCCGGACCGTGGTTCCAGGGTTCGCCGCCACCGTGTAGGCAACGGTTCCGCTCCCTGTTCCAGTCTGCCCCGCCGTAATCGCCACCCATGCTGAATCGCTGATGGCTGTGCGGTCGCAACTGGTGTTACTGGCAGTAACCGTGATCGAACCCGTTCCTCCCGCGCCGGGAAAGCTGGCGTTCTGCGGCGAAAGCGTCAACGTGCAGCTTTGCCCTTGTGTCACCGTAAAGCTCTGATTGAGCAGCGATATTGTTCCACTCCGCGAGCCGTTCGTCGTGTTCGCCGCTGCCGAGAAGGTAACCACCGCATCGCCCGCGCCGCTGGCCGCTGAAGTAATCGTGATCCAGTTGGCCTGCGTTGCAGCCGCCCAGGTACACGCTGTCGAAAAGCTGAACGACCCCGATCCCCCGCCGGCCGGAACCGCCGCGCTTGCGGGGTTCAACGCAACATTACAATTCGCCGGCGCCTGGTTCACCGTGAACGTTTGGGTTCCCACCGCAATCGTCCCCACGCGTGCCGTGGGGGTGGTGTTTGCCGCCGCGACGTAAGCCACCGTGCCAACGCCCGTACCCGGGCCGGATGTCACCGTAAGCCAGGTGGTGGTTGTAGCCGCCGTCCAACTGCAAGCTGTCGACACGGCGAACGTGCCCGATCCACCGCCGGAATCCACAATCGCACTCGCCGGATTCAACGAAAAATTACAACCCGCGCCTGCCTGGGTTACCGTAAACGTCTGTCCGGCGACGTTTAACGTTCCCGTCCGCGCCAGCGCCGCTGTATTCGCTACCACCGTATAGCCAACGGTGCCATTGCCTGTGCCCGGCGACCCGAATGACACTGTAATCCAAGGCGTATTGCTGGTCGCCGTGCGGGCGCAGTCGGTGGCGCTGGCGGCAATCGTCACCAGCCCGTTCCCGCCGGCCGCCGCGAAGCTCGCGGTATTCGGCGTCAACGAAAATGAGCACTGAGCCGCCAGTGGGGATACCGCGAGCAACGCGCTAAACGCAAGCATGGCGAGACGCAGGAAAGCAGACAGGTTTGGCATCGATCCATCGATTATCTCCAAATTAGCAGATGGGTACGGAATATTCGTTACGCCACCCCCATACTTTGTTTCTCAAAGTCCTATTCTGATCGTCGAAGAAACAGCCGATGATGAGAGTTGGTGGTTCCATTCCATGAGTTTTGAAATTGGTGAAATTACCGGCGACTACGAGATCGTAGGCGTCCTTGGCAGCGGCGGCATGGGCAAGGTGTATAAGGTTCGCAATACGCTTTCAGATCGCTTTGACGCGATGAAGGTTCTGCTTCCCGATCTGACTTCCGACACCGAACTAGCCGACCGTTTCCTGCGGGAGATCAAAGTCCAGGCGCGGCTCAATCATCCGAATATCGCCTCCCTTCACACCGCTTTGCACCTCGACAACCAACTGCTAATGATCATGGAGTTGGTGGATGGCAACAACCTGGAACAGGAAATCAGCCGCGGTCCGGTCCTGCATCAGGATGCGGAAGCTTACCTCATTCAAATCCTGTCGGCGCTGGACTACGCCCATAAGAACGGGGTGATCCATCGGGACATCAAGCCCGCGAACATCATTCTGATGCCATCCGGGCAGGTGAAGCTGATGGATTTCGGCATTGCCCGCGTCGCCGCCGACCGCAGCCTCACCAAGACGGGAATTGCGCTGGGAACGCTTTTCTACTTGTCCCCCGAGCAGATTCAGGGGGAGCGGCCGGACGTGAGATCGGACATCTACGCACTGGGCGTTACGTTCTACGAGGTGCTGACCGGAAAAAGGCCTATCGACGGCGATAGCGACTATTCCATCATGACCGCGCATCTGCAGCACGTTCCGCAAGATCCGGTGGAACTGAATCCATTGGTGCCGCCTGCTTTGGCGGCGGTGATCCTAAAGTCTCTGGCGAAGTCCCCGGACGAGCGTTTTCAAACCGCCGAAGAATTTCTCGCCGCGGTGATCGAAGCGAAACGAGATCCGAAGAAGGCCGTTCCCTTCGCCCAAGAGGTTCCGCTGGCGCCGCCACCCATTCCCGCGCCAAGCAAGAGCCAGTCCAAGGTCTGGATTGCCGCTGCCGCGATGGTCCTGCTGGGAGGACTTGGGATCGCCAAATTTTCAGGAAATCTGGCTTCTTCATCGCCTCCGGCGGTAACCGGGCAGCAGCCGTCCTCCGCTACGGCCGCGACACCGGCAATTGCCGGTGTCGAGCTCAGACAGGAACCGCCTGGGGGTGCGGCGCCGCCGCCTCAAGCA
This sequence comes from Bryobacteraceae bacterium, assembly GCA_025350445.1. Next base: position 6,016 of record JANXXV010000739.1, read on the forward strand.
GCGGCGGCGGCGAACGATGGATTCCAGCCGCCGGCAACCAAAGTTTCCGGCCCTCCCGTTGCCATTCCGGCGCCCACCGGTCCGCCAACTCAGAAGGTGGCGGTTCTTCCAACTGCAGGCACTTCCGGAGCCGTGCGAAAGATAGAGCGTCCGGTCCAATCTACTCCTCCTCAATCGGAACCAGCCCAATCCGCTGCGCCGCAGACGGTCCAGTCTGCCGCAGCCGCCAAGGATCCGCGCGCCATCCTGCAGGAAGACTGGGATCGGGTGAGTAGCTCCAAAGACATTTCCGCCCTGCAGGATTTTCAGCGGAAACATCCGGATTCGCCATTTGCCGCGCAGGCCGCCGCCCGTATCGAGCTGCATTCCTGGGAAATGGTGACCGGATCCAAGGATGCAAAAGCGCTTCGCGCCTATAATGCGCAGTTTCCCCATGGACCCCACGCAGCTCAAGCCGCCTCCGAACTCGACGCCCTCGATGGGGAATCGAATGGGCAGGCGATAGCCGCCACCCTGAGCGGCTACCGGGCCGCTTATGACGCCCGGGACACCGTCGCCATTCAAAGCCTTTGGCCGTCGCTTAGCCATGACGATATCGCGAAGATCGGGGGTTTCTTCAAGGCGACGCGGTCCGCGAAAATGGTGCTTCAACCCGTAGGTCAACCCAAATTCGCCGGAGACACGGCTACCGTTGCGTGCATACGCTCCGTCACCGTGCAGATGAAAGATGGAACACGCCAGCGGCCTATTGACCAGAATGTCACTGTGCGTCTGAAGAAATCCGGCGCCGGGTGGGTCATCACCGCGTTGGAATAATTCCCCACCGATTCCCGATTGGGTAAAATCGAGAGATCCGATGACTAAACTACAGGTTTTTTTGCTTTTGCCGGCGTTGATCTTCGCCTGCTTACCGTTGGCGGCCGCGGATGTGGCGTTGACGGCTAATCACAGCGGGAAGCTGGCTTTTATCATCCCGAATCTATTCGGGCCGGACGGCTTGACGCTGCCGAATCCCACCCACAACGCCCATTTTGACAGTGCCTTCCAAGCTAATTTTGTTCCCTTTAACACGGCCCTCGCGGGGCAACTGACATCACTGCCAATCCCGTCGCCGGCCTCCGGCTTCACATACACTTTCGACAAGTCGCTTGGCGTCTACACCAGTTCGACCCAAAGTTTCGGGCCCATCCTGGCGGAACGCGCGGAAACCATCGGTAAAGACAAGTTCTATTTTGGCTTCAGCTACCAGCGGTTCCGCTTTGACAGCATCGACGGCATTGATCTTCACAAAGTGCCGGTCGTCTTCCAGCACGCGATTGTCGATAATCCCGATTTCTTAAAGGACATCATCACTACCGACAATTTCCTCGATATCCACATCGGGCAATTCACTACATTTTTCACATATGGCTTTAACGACCGGCTCGATGTCTCCGTCGCTATCCCATTCATCAGCGCCGATCTGAAGGCCGTGTCGAAGGCAAAGATCCAGCGCATCGGAACCGCGAATGAAGATTGCACCGTGACATCCACTACCTGCTCCCACTATTTCGATACTACGGTAGGCGATCGCAGCGTGAAGCAGTTTAGCGATTCCGGGTCCGCCAACGGTATTGGCGACGTGATCGTGAGGCTGAAAGGGACAGCGCTTCGCACCCAGCGCGCCGGCCTGGCGCTTGGCGTCGATGTCAGAACTCCAACCGGCGACGAGTATGACTTTCTCGGTTCCGGATCGCTGGGCATCAAACCGTTTGCCGCATTCTCGGCCCGTGCCGGCAGGGTTTCCCCGCATCTCAACGGAGCTTTCCAGTGGAACGGCAGCACGGTGCTGGCCGGCGATATCGCCTCCGGCCGCAAGCAGCGATTGCCGAATCAGATTCTGTACGTCGCCGGCGCGGACATTGGCGTGACGAAGCAGTTTACCTTCGCCCTGGACCTGCTGGGCCAGCAAGTTCGAAATGCCCAAAAAGTGGTGCGGACTACCTATACCGGAGCGAACAATATCAGCTATCCTCAAATTGCTTTCAATAAACAGACGCTGAACGAATTGAACGGCGCGGCCGGATTCAAGATTAACGCGTTCGGGAAATTAATCGTTGCGTTTAACTTGATTTTTAAGCTGAATAACGATGGCCTGCGGGGAAAAATAACGCCGTTGATCGGCCTGTCCTACACTTTATAGGTGAGCTTGGCATGAGATAGATGAGCTTGCCAATCCGAGCCTCGAGCACGAGGGAGCGGTTACAAGGGGAACGTCGGCTCGCGTTATTGGCGGAAAATATTTGAAGCGCCGCAAACAAGCTCTAAAGCCCGCCAACACAGCGGGAAATGCCGCCTTCCGGGCCGCCGCCGCGATCGGCATCCTGTTTCTGCTGAACCTGTTTATTTTCCGCGATCATTGGCGCGGACCGGCGACCTTTCCATGGGACTTTCCGCAGGCCTACTGCGCGTTTACCGGTTATTGGATAACCTCGATGCAAATGGGGGAGTGGCCGCACTGGATTCCTTATCAGGCGCTGGGGTATCCTTCCGCCCTCAATCCGCAGCTCGATTTGTTCTATTTCCCTTTCTGGATTTTCGTTATTTTTCGCATTCCGTACACGCTACACGCAGCCACCGTGCTGCAAGTGCTTCACGTTCTGTTCGGATCTATCGGATTTCTACTGTTTGCCTGGCGCTGCTTCCGGTCGAACGGCATAGCCTTGTGCGGCGCGCTGACCTTCGCCCTTTTCGGCGGTTTCTATACAAACGCGGAACACGCCGATGTCATCCGCGCTTTCTGCTGGGTTCCATGGATCTTTTGGGCGCTCTTATTGGACGAAGGGCTGGTTGAGCGCACGTTCGGACCCTGGCGGATGCGTACCCGGTTGCGGGGACCCAACGTGTTCCTGCCACTGATTGTTTGTTGCTTTGTCACCGGAGCGTATGCCGGCTCGTTCATCGCCGGCCTGTTCATCGCCGGGGTGTTCCTCTTCGCGCAAGCTGGTGCTTTCGCGTGGCGTTTCCGTGATCGTTCGTCATGGTGCGATGGTCTGGTACAGGCCGGGCAAATGCTTCTCGCCCTGGGAATGGCACTCGTGTTTCTTCTACCCAGCGCCATGATGAGCCGCGAATTGATGCGCGCTCAAGATTTTGATACGCTTGGCCGCCGCTACATCACCATTCCCGGTTTGTATCACCTGTTTCTTCCCTCCAACTTTCTGGCCGTGGGAGGAGATTTCTCCATGGAAGGAATGCAGCTTCCTATTCTGCTGCTATTGCTTGTTCCCTTGGTCCGTGCCAGGGCCACCTTGCTCATCCCCGTGCTGACCACCGCCGCCCTTTCCGCGGTAATGTGCCTGCATGAACTGATTCCGATACGTTCGGTAATTACATCGATACTTCCACCCCTGCGCCTGTCCCGCTTTCCGGCGGGAGATTTTCGGTTATACATCTACATCGCAGTGTTAACGTGCGCGCTATCGGGCCTGCAACAATTAGTCGAAAGCAAAGGCGGCGTCCGGCGAAAGTCTCTCAAAATAGCAGCTGCCGGGTTCGTGCTGGCGATGCTATACCTCTATCGGATAATGCATCCCGGCGCGGGAATCGACGGGCCATACATCTATGTCTGGATGTTGCGTGACGGGGTAAACTGCGCCGCGCTCCTTATTGGATACCTGATCCTTTCGCGAACGAATTGGCTTCGTCCCGCCGGAGCGTATATCTTGGCGATCGCCTGCGTATACACCACGCTGCCCGTGATTGGCCAGATGAAGGTTGCCTGGAATGACCCGCGGGCTGAAGCAGGTCTCTATACGACACAGGGGTTACCGTTGATGGGCGCCAACAATCGGCTACGCGTGGAGCGGGTCTTTGAGAGGCGGGAAATCCAGCGCCCCGCTCGCCGGACGAATGAAGCGCTGCCCTGGCAAGGTTACTTGGACGGCAGCTACATAAGCACAGACAAAGTTGGCACGCTCTCCATCAGCCAACAACGCCTGCTGGGAAACCCTTCAATGCGCGCTATCGTCATGGCTCCAGGCGCGGTGATGCAGGTTGAGTGCACGGCGGAGGCTTGTGAGTCCCCTGAGCCCGCCACCGTGCCTTTGTCAGGCCAGGCTTTGGCTGGAATTCCGCTGGAATACAGCCGCAATTTTGTTATTTATCAAGTGACCCTGGCAAGGCGATCCCTGGTCGTCGAGAACGAAATTTATGCGCCGGGCTGGAGTGGGATTTGCGAAACTCACCAGGAGCGTTACGAAGTCCATCGCGTGGACGGCGGATTTCGGGGATGGGTTCTAAATGCCGGCCAGCACCGGTTGCGCGTTACCTATCGCACCCCGTGGCTCGCTGCCGGTGCTGCCCTGTCGCTACTATTCCTCGCTTGTTGGATCTCGACGACGGTTGTCTGGTTCCGATCGAAACCGGAAGCTGCGGCTACTTCTTAGCGGTCACCGTGAAGCCGGAGGAATTCGATTCCTTTCCGTTCGGGTTGACAACTTTGATCGCCATCACGCCGGGCTTCTCATACAAGTCAGCCGGCATGATCGCCGTTAGCCATCCCTCATTTCCAAAGACCGTCACCAGCTTTTGCCCGTTGGCCGTAACCACGGCTCCACGAACAAACCCCTTCCCATTAACCGAAAAGGCCGACGATCCGTCCGCCTGAGCATTGAACTTGGCCGCCACCACCGTTCCGGAGGGTCCGATGGAAACTAACGAAGGAGCCGCATCGCTAACCGCGGCCGCGGGAACCGCTTGCTCCGGCTTCGGCGGCTCGCTACATCCGATCATCCAAAACACCACAGGGACCAGCAAAATTCTTTTCATGGTTTTAGACCGCTAGAGTAACACACTCACCCGCCGGCGCTGTCCTGCCGCGAGACATTTTCCGGATACGACTGAACCGTATGGACGATGAAATCCGGCCGCCCCCGGGCGTTCCGCAGCGATAGCCAAAGATACTGTCCAACAACGCCAAGACCCAACACAGTCAGCCCTCCGAAGAACATGATCATCAGGACAATCGGCGTATACCCGGCGATCGTGATAGTTCCCCGCATCCGTCCCCACAGCACAATCGATCCCAGCACCATCGACAGCAGGGAGGTTCCAATCCCCGCCGCCAGCAGGCACTGGATGGGCAGGTCGGTAAAGTTGAATATACTGTCGAAAGAATACTTCAATTTCTTCGAAAGAGTCCAGGCACTCTTTCCTTCCAGGCGCGGCATCCGGCGATACATGACGAACCTGCGGCGGAAGCCGACCCAGAAGAGCAACGCGATGAGGTTGCTATTGACCTCCGGCAACGAGAGCAACTGATCGCGTACCACGCGGTTGCAGCCAAAAATATCAACGCCACCCGGCGGCATGTCCTTAATCACGAAGCGGCGGTACAAATTCCAGAACGCAGTGGACATTAACTCCGTGAGCCATGGGTCCGATCGTCCGGCGCGAACACCGAAACAGATATCGGCGTCGTTTGCGCGCAGAATCCGCGCGAACTCCAGCACCAGTTCCGGGGGTTCCTGCAAGTCCGCCGCCAGCACGGCGAAGATGTCGCCGCCCGCCCAACGCAGCCCCGCCGAGATGGCGGCAAACGAACCGAAGTTCCGGCTGAGCGTAATCAACTGCGATCGCAACGGCAAGCCGGGAAGCCGTTCAGCCAGAATCTGGTAGCACCTGTCGGGACTGCCGTCCACCACGAAGACCACCTCGAACGGTTCCGGCAGAAGTTGCCGCTGAAGCTTCAGCAACTCGGTCAGCAGCCGGGATAGCCCCTCTTCACTCTTGTACAAAGGGATCACCAGAGAAACCATGTCTACCCGCCCCAACGGTTGCATACATCGATGACCCGTTCGATCTCCACTGCGGTCAGAAAGGGGTGAACCGGCAGGCTGACCTCACCCCGGGCGATCTTCCGTGCCTGTGTACATTCGCCAATCACTTCGTGGGGAGTGCCCTTCATGGCGTCCTGGTCCGGCATCGCGATCGGGTAATGTTCGCCGGCCCCAACGCCCTGGCTCTTCAACCAGGAGAGGAAATCCCCCTTGCGCTCCACCGGCGTCATTACCGGATAGAGATGCCAGCAGGAATTGGAATTCCGCGGCGAACCCATCGGCCGGATCAGCGCATGACGGATACCTTCGTTGTATCGCGCTGCCACCAGCCTGCGGTGTGCCGTCCACCCGGCCAGCCGCGGCAATTGCACGCGGCGGAGAAGCGCGGCCTGCAATTCATCCAGACGGCTGTTGTAGCCGATCTCGGAATGATGATACTTGCTCGATTGTCCGTAGTCCCGAAGGCAGCGCGCCCGTGAGGCAAGCGCCGGGTCATCCGTAAGAATTGCGCCCCCGTCGCCAAATGCTCCCAGGTTCTTGGTGGGGTAAAAACTGGTAGCGGCCATTTGCCCCACCGACCCTGTAGCCAAGCCCCCGGATGTAGCCAGAATCGACTGCGCGCAATCTTCCACAATGCGCAAATCGAATTCATCCCGCAACGAACGCAGCGCAGCCGGTTCCAGGCTCTGTCCATACAGATGCACCGGAACAAAATAACGGATATCCGGCCGTGCGCGCAGAATTTCCCGGCACTGCTCCAGATCGATCAGCCCATAGCGGCCGCAATCGGCAAAAACGGGAACCGCGCCCAGTTTCACGATCGCCAGCGTGGTGGCGAAAGCCGAGAGCGGAGTGGTAAGCACCGGGTCGCCGGCCCCGCAGCCCAGCGCCTTCAGTGAGATTTCGATAGCGTCCAGACCGCTCGCCACACCAACAGCATGGGCCAGCCCCCACTGTTCCGCCAGAGCTTTCTCAAATGCGGTTACTTCGCTGCCAAGGACATACCAGCCGCTCGCGCCCACGGTCTCCACCGTGGCCAGCACATCGGCGCGGATTTCATCCCACTGACGTTGAAAATCGTTGAGAGAGATCATGCACTGCTCTTGCGAAGCGCCAGATATAAGTCGTAGTCGCGGATATAGTCCGAGGCGGAGTAGAAGTCGGACGCAAATACCAGTAAAACCGCATCGCTCGAATACTTGTACTGGACCGCCCAAGTCATCGGCTGTAAGTGAAGTCCGATGAATGGTTGATCCAGCACGAACTCCTGCCGCGTTCCGCCATCGTCCGCCACCACGTGGCAGGAACCGTGGGCGCAGATCAGAAACTGGTGCAGCGTCCGGTGCGCGTGCTCCCCGCGAATGTGTTCGCTCGAAACGCCGTATACCAGGAAGAACCGCTTCACGTCAAAGGGAACGTGTTGGTGCGCCTCGCCGAACGTGAGACTGCCGCGCAAATCGTCGACGCGCGGCAGACGGTGGATGGTCACGCCTTCCACCAGCGTCGCGGAGCTTCCGGTCTCGGCGGGCGGCGTTCCAAAGGCAGGCATTCGTTTCTCCGAGACGCCCGCGTAGCCGGATATCTTCGCCGGATTTCCCGAGACAATGGAGTCGGCCGGTACATCCCGGGTCACCACCGAGCCGGCGCCCACCATGGACCGTTCGCCGATGGTGAGCCCGGGCAATATGGTTGCATTCGCGCCAATGGAAGCGCCTTTGCGGACGCGCGTGCGTGGAAGCTTTTCCTGGTGTTGCCTGCTGCGTGGAAACGGGTCGTTGGTGAACGTGGCATTCGGTCCGATAAAGACGTCGTCCTCCACGTCGATTCCATCCCACAATTGAACGCCGCATTTGATCGTCACGCGATCCCCGATTACCACGTCGTTCTCTACGAATGTGTGGTCGCAGATATTGCAGCCGGAACCAATGCGCGCACCCGGCAAAATGTGGGCAAATGCCCAAATCCGGGTGCTATCGCCGATAGAAGAGGACTCAACAACTGCGAGCGGGTGCTGGAAGAAGCTCATTCGATAAGGAGCGTTTGAAACCCAAGGTTATCACACGATGCAGCGCTGAAATCGCCGTCCACATGCTAACCTGTGGGCGATGAGTGAACCGGATGGACGCTGGCGCAGCGAAATCTCCCCTGACGGCCGTACACGGCTGGATATTGCAATCGGCGACGGGCTTATGTCCCATGAAATCTGGAGCCCGAGGATCACCGATATAGCCAGCGGCAACGTGATTCTCGACCTCATCGATCAGGACAGTTGGGACGGCGAAGTGCGCTGGCTCGACAAGGGCGATTTCACAATATCCATACGAAATTACATCGCCGGCGGCGGCGTGAGGCTGTACGTGCGCGTCTACCGCGCGGACCAAACCTTCGCGTTCGGTGAACCTCCCGGCCCGCGGGAACCGCTCGCCGATCTCCCTGGCCGGGTTCCCGAAGCCTTCCGCCGGGAAGCGATGCGCATCGATCCTTCGCGCCAAACCTAAGCCCGCCCCAAAACCCACTCGCTCCGCATTCCAATTCATACTCCGGCCTCTTTTCAAAAACGGCCAAATGGAGATGGAACTCAAACCACGGAGGGCCGGTGCGCGCCCGAATTGGGAGGGTCCTGATGCCAACCTTCGTCGCCGATCAACAGCGCGGGAACGTAAGGGCGAAACGGGTGTTTCCCGCCGCGGCCCAAGGGAACCGATCGATATAGCGTTGAATCCGGCACAAGCGGGCAACACGCAATCGAATAGCGACACCGGCGCTTCGATTGCCGACCCGGCAGCGTTACGGCGGATTCCGCAAGAGCCGAAGAATCGGCCCCCGTCATCAATACGCTCCGCCCGCCTTGGCCTTAAAGCGACGCCGGATAGTCTGTGTAACCCTTCGGACCAGGCGTATAAAAAGTAGAAGGATCCGCAGCCGCCAGCGGCGCGCCTTTCAAGAACCGCCGCGGCAGATCCGGGTTAGCCAGATAAAGCTGGCCATAGACGATAAAATCGGCGAGACCGGCACCCAACGCAGCGTTGCCCGAGTCTAAACCGAACCCTCCGCCCGCCAGCAGCGTCCCACTGTAGAGTAGACGCAGCAAGTCCAGGATGTTTGGCAGTGTGCCCGATTTCATCACATGAAGATAAGCCAGTTCGAGTGGCGCCAGAGCCGCGGTTAGCGCGGAATAAGTCTCCACCGGATCGTCATCCTGGATGTCGTTGAAGGGCATCGCCGGGCTGATCTTGATCCCGACTTTCGACGAAGATCCGGCCGCGCCCGCCATTGCCTCCAGCGCCTCCACTACAAATCGAATTCGATTCTTCACACTTCCGCCATAAGCATCCGTGCGTTGATTCGAACCTGTCGAGAGGAATTGCATGGGCAGGTAACCCGAGGCCGCATGCAACTCCACTCCATCGAAACCGGCTGCCATCGCATGGCGCGCCGCTTCGGCGAACTCGGCGACCACACCGCCGATCTCCGAAGTCTCCAGCGCCCGCGGCATATCGTTGTCCTGCAGGCCCTGCGAGTCGGTCCACATCTTACCCGCTGCCCGTATCGCCGACGGCGCAACCGGCGGTTCCTTCGTCACGCGGTTGGCCGAATGTGCAATGCGTCCAACGTGCATCACTTGCAGAAAAATGTGCCCGCCCTCAGCGTGTACCGCGTTTGTCACAAGCTGCCACGCGCCGATCTGTTCGGGCGAATAGATGGATGGGGTGCGCGCGTAACCCGACCCCATCGCCGAAGGCGCAGTGCCTTCGGTCACAATCAGGCCCGCCGAGGCCCGCTGCGCATAATAGTCCACGGCCAATTCCGATGGAACGCCATCGAAAGAAGCGCGTGAACGCGTCATGGGCGCCATCACGATTCGGTTTGGCGTCTCAAACCGGCCGATTCGGCCGCTGCTAAATAGGTCTACCTTCGACATGTTCCCCCTGGGACTTACAGTTCCGCTAATCCACCGTCGACGAAAACTTCCGTTCCCACGACATAGGATGAATCGGCGGACGATAAAAATAATACCGCGCGCGCAACTTCGTCAGCCTGGCCAAAGCGCTTCAACGCGACGTCCTGCTCCATGTTCTTTTCAAATTCCTGAGCGGCATCCGCGGGCATTCCCAGCTTGGCGTAGATCGGCGTTGCGATCGGCCCCGGACTAACGATATTTACCCGAATGCCGCGCGGGGCAAGTTCAGTGGCAAGCGTCCGTCCGAATGACCGGGCGGCTGCCTTCGTAGCGGAGTAGACGGACGTAGCAGGGAAGCTTTTTCGGCTCACGACCGAAGCGTTCAGGACGATCGTTCCCCCATTCGGAATCAGCGGCAACGCTTGCTGAACGGTAAAGTAGAGACCTTTCACGTCGATATCGAATTGCTCGTCGAAAAGAGCCTCGTTCGATTGTTCGACCGGTGCGAACTTGGCTACTCCGGCATTTGCAAACAGGATGTCGATGCGTCCAAACTTGGCGCGGACCTGCTGCACCAGTTTAGCAATATCGCTCAGATTGCCCGCGTCGGACTGAATCGCCAGCGCTGCCGGTCCGGCCGGTGATAATCACCTGCGCGCCTTCCTGCTGAAATAGCTTGGCTGGCGCCAGTCCGATACCCGTGGCGCCGCCCGTAATCAACGCCACTTTGCCCTGCAATTTGCTCATCCCGCTCTCCTCTCTATTCTGGAATGATCGTTCCAGAATAGAGATGCGCGCTACAGGCGGACGATTCGGATTTATGAGAGGACCGCCAGGGTAGTGGCCACAATATCGTCCACCAGCTTACGGTTCGGCTGCATTTTCGCTATCAGCCGCAGTCCAAACAGCGAATTTGTCAGGAAGCGGGCCAGCGCGCGAAGATCCCGGCCACTGCCAATTTCACCACGGGTTTCCGCCGCTTTCAGGCAGCCCGCAAAGAATGCTTCCAACTGTTCACGCGCGCTCTTGCCCAAGCCAAGCATCTCATCGTCGTGAGTAGACAATTCGGCTACGGAGTTCAACAGCATGCAGCCCCTTGGATCGCGCAGGGCACCTTTCGCGGCGCTGCGAAAGACCGCGCGGATCTTGTCGAGCCCCGATGGCAGATCCGGCGCAATATTGCCTACGCTCTGATCGCCGCGGCACTGGAACTGCCGCAGCGCCAGCAGAAACAATTCCCGTTTGCCCCTAAAAGCCTCGTACAGGCTGGCGCGGTTCACCCCGGTGGCTTGCACCAGGTCGTGAATCGACGTGGACTCGTAGCCCTTCTCCCAGAACACGCTCTTGGCCTTCTCAAGCGTCTGCTCGTAATCGAATTCTTTGGCGCGCGCCATACAATCCACTCAGGCACCCCATTATCGGATACGCTAGAAGTGAATGGTAAAAAATGTTTTGGGAAGCGTCTTGCAGACATGCTGCGCGAATCCGTTGACCGGTTTCTATCGCGATGGAAAATGTAACACCGGTCCGGACGACTTAGGAAAGCACACGATCTGTGTATTGGTGAACGACGAATTTCTCCGGCACCAGGCATCGATCGGGAACGATCTGATAACTCCCCGCCCAGAGTATGGTTTTCCGGGACTAAAACCGGGCGATGGATGGTGCGTTTGCATCGAACCATGGAAAAGGTCCTACGATGCCGGAGTGATCGCGCCGGTTCGTCTGGAAGCAACGCATGAGAGTGTGCTGGAGATCGTCTCGCTGGAAATGCTTTTGAAGTGCGCCCGCGTCAACTGAGCTTTCGTCCCCGCGGCCCCAACTCGATTGCCTCCACGGCAGAGATCTTTCCGGCTTCCACCGTAAACCGCAGCATCGTGCGGACGGCGTGCCACCCATGGTGACCGCACGCGCCCGGGTTCATATGAAGCAGGCTGAGGGCGGGGTCGCGCATCACTTTCAGTATGTGCGAATGGCCGCAAATAAACAGTTCCGGCTGCAATCGCCGCAGTTGCTTCTTGGCGCGCGCGTCATAGTTACCCGGATAACCGCCGATGTGCGTCATGTAAACCTGGATGCCTGCGCATTCCCACGCCAGATCTTGCGGCAACTCCGTGCGCAGCCCGGCGCCGTCCACATTTCCGTAAACTCCACGCGTTGGCTTGAACGTTTTAAGCCGGTCCAGAATTTCCACTGGCCCGAAATCCCCCGCATGCCACACCTCGTCGCATTGGGAAAAGTAAGTGAACACGGCATCGTCCAGGAAGCCATGCGTGTCTGAAAGCAAGCCGATGCGCACCCTTCCATGCTACGCGGACGTGATTTGACATAGTATTGTGAGACACCAGAGGGGGACTCTACGCGATGCCGCACAAAGCACTGCTTACCGGGATATTACTGAGCGCCGCCGCTTGGGCGCAGGTTCAAGTGCCGCCCGCGCCATGGCGGGGCGCGGGTGCGACGCCTTGCGTGGGGTCTGACGGCGGAGTCTATCAATGCCCTCCGGCTCCTCGACCGGTCGCGGTTCGCGCCGGCCGCTTGTTCGACAGCAAGACCGGCCGGATGTTGACCAACCAGCTGGTGCTTATTTCGGGCGAGCGCATTATCGAAGCCGGCCCGGAAGCGCAGGTCAAGATTCCGCCGGGGGCGCAGGTGATTGACCTGCGCCAGGCGACAGTTCTGCCGGGCCTGATCGACGCGCATACGCATATGTTCAACACGCGCGGGCCGAAGGCGACGGCGGAAAGCTCAATGCTGATCGCCGTTCAAAACGTCCAGTCGGACTTGCGCGCCGGATTCACCTCCGCGCGTGATATGAGCTCACACGGGAACGGATACGCCGACATAGAAATCCGCAATGCCATTAACGAGGGCCGTTTCGACGGCCCCAGATTTCAAGTATCCACCCGCGGCATCGGTTGGAGTGCTTCCGCCCCGGACCCCAAGGTTCCGGCCGACCCGCTCGCCCGCGCGGTGGTCCGCTCGGTGGAGGAAGCGCGCGCCGCTGTGCGCGAACAGGTCGCGCGCGGCGCCGATTGGATCAAGTTGTACCCGGCCGGCGGTTACTCCTTCACGGCTGCCGGCCAGGACCAATACGAAGTGACATACCCGTTGCCTGTGTTGGAGGCGCTGATTGACCAGACGCATCGACTGGGCAAAAAGGCCGCTTGTCACGTCTACGGGGGCGACGGCCAAAAGAACGCGATCACCGCCGGCTGCGACACTATAGAGCATGGCTTTGGTCTAAATCAGGAGCAGGCCAATCTGATGGCCGCAAAAGGCCTTTTCTACGACCCGACCCTCGTCCGCTACACCGAACCGTACATGGACGACACCGACGCCAGGAATACCGGCGGCAAGTTTCGCATCATCCCCATTTTTGAGAAGGCCGCTTCGATGGCCGCCGCCACAAGGGGGATCAAAGTCATGATGGGAAGCGGAGTGGACGGCTCAACCTATCCTCATGGGACGCAGGCTCTCGACTTTGAGTGGCTGGTAAAGCGTGCAGGCTTGACGCCCGGAAGAGCCATCCAGGCCGGGACCTCAATCAACGCCGAAGCCCTGGGATGGCAGGAGCAAATTGGCTCCATCGAAAAGGGAAAGTATGCCGATCTGATTGCCGTCTCCGGCAACCCTTTGACAGATATTACCGAACTCCAACGAGTCAAATTTGTGATGAAGGGCGGCAGGATCATTAAGCACGATCGATAGGCCGGCTCAGATTTCGATGCACTTGAACGGATTCGAACCGTTGACTTCAAGCATGCTTTTGGGGACGATCTCCGGAACTCGTAATCCCGCCGCGGTTGGGTATCGATTCCGTATTGGCCAGTGGCTGATGGTTTCTCCTATCGGCCATTCCACGTGCGCGCCGACAAGTCCGAATAGGGCATTGACCGCACCGAATCCAGGGTGATAGCATTACGGTCAGAAACGGCTTTGGATGATTAAGCGCTCAAATGAACTGCAGAGATAACCGGCGCCTGATTTCCTCATTCTCCTGGACCGCTTTCGTTGGTCTTATCCTCGCATCGGGTATCGCCATCGTAGCCGCCGATTCGACTACGTCCCACCGCAACGCCAGGCAACCTTTGCTCAATCAGTACTGCAGCCAGTGTCACAACCAGAAATCCAGAATCGCCGGCCTCGTTCTCGAGAATTCCGATGCCGAACACCCCGCATCCCACGCCGCACTCTGGGAGAAAGTGATTCGCAGGATGGATGCAGGGGAAATGCCGCCAGCCGGATTACCGCGGCCTGACAAAGCGTCCGCAATCTCCTTCACAGCAGGCCTGATCAACGATCTGGACGAAGCCGCCCGCGGCACCCCGAACGCAGGCCGCCCGGTCATCCGGCGATTGAACCGCCTTGAGTACGCGAACTCCATAAGAGATCTGCTAGCCATCGAACTCCCCATCGCCGGGGAACTGCCGCCCGACGGCATCGCCGGCGGCTTCGACAATATCGGAGACGCGCTTTCCATGTCGCCCCTGCTGCTCGAGCAATACCTCAAAGTGGCCCGGAAAGTAAGCGAGCGCGCAGTAGGGGTAGGCGATTCGTCTCCAGTGACTGAGAT
>JANXXV010000743.1 GCA_025350445.1 Bryobacteraceae bacterium
CGGTTATGCTGGTCCAGGGTTAAGGAATTTTCTTTGCCTGCCGCTGATCTCCGCACGAGTTACATGCCTTGATGATGCAGGTGTCTACCATCCCTTGATCATTTTTCCCGAAACGAAAGGTCGTGGCTCCGGTGGACAGGGTGAAGAACTGCTGCGGGGCGTCCGGCAACAGTTCCACCGGTTCGGAGATTTCAAAATGGTATGTCGAGCCCACGCTGTAGCTCCCGCTAATGTAGAGATGGTTATTTCGCAATGTAACAGTTAACTTGTCATCGCCATCTGGATTCGGAAGCGCGTAGCTTCCGATGAAGGAGGATCGGGTAGCTGGATCAATCTCGACCAATGCGTGCTCCACAGGATGAAAGTCGGCCCAACCGTATTCGCGTGCTACGGCTCGCAGAATCTCCGTAATGAGTTGTTCTCCTTGTTGTCCGTTAGTCATGATTGCAATACCCTGATCCGTGTCCCGATAAGCCTGCAACGTTGCGATGAAACCCGCATTCACTCCGAAGTGCCCAAAACGAGGAGTGCCGCCCAATTGTTCCAATTCGAAGCCTAGTCCCCAGTTGTCCTTCTGATGCGTAAGCATCTCGTGGGCCATGGGCTGCGAAAGGACCTTGTGCAAGGTTCCGGCATACTCCCGCTGTACTTCTATAGCCGCTTGCGCCAGATCAGATGGCGTCGTCCACAAACCCGCGGCGGCCATCTCAGGGTAAGTATGAAAGCCACCTTGGATAGGCTCACCCTTCGCGTCATACGGAACGGCCGCTTCCGGCCACAGCTTACGTGGTAAGGGTTGCTCATAGGTGCTGTGGGACATGCCGATCGGGCCAAGCGCAAGGTCATGCATAAGCTGCGGAAAGCTCTTGCCAGTCGCCTCCATCATCATCAACTGCATAATGGTGATGCCGCCTCCGGAGTAGCGCAGGGTTGTCCCTGGGACGGTATCGGCGCGAACCGCTTCCGAATTGGCTGGCTTCTCACCATCCAATATTTGACGCGCGTTCGGCAAGAGCTCGCCCCTGGCATACCCTGGGAAGCCATGGACCGTGAGGCCGGCACTATGGCTCAAAATGCGCCGCAGCGTGACCTTCTGCTCCTTTGTGAACTCGTTTTCCGGCAGCTTCCACGATTTCAATGTTTCATTAATATTCGTATCCAGCTTGAGCTTGTCCTGCTCCGCCAGCTTGAGAGCTCCAATTGCAGATATCGGCTTGCTGATGGAACCTGCCTGGAAGAGCGTCTCCGGAGTGACCGGCCTTCCGGTCAGTGCATCTGCCTGCCCATAACCTCGCGCCCATACGATCCGGCCGTGATCGAAGAAGGCAATGCTCACGCCCGGCACGTGGTAGTGCTGCATCCTGGTGGTGAGCTTCATCGTAGCGGGCGGTTGATCTTTGATCGCCACGGAGGGCAGCAACCCATTCTCAATGTGAGTAGCGTGCGCGTCTGAGTCGTTTTTTGACGTTGGCCTCGCTCCGGGGTTGGAGTCTGCCGTTATCTGGCACGTGGCTTCTCTCGCCAGAAAGAGTCCCAGCGACAGCGCGAGGACGCACGAGCAAAAATATCCCATAAGAACCAATACTCGGGGAAAGAAGTTTGGTTACGCACTAATCGTCGTACTGTAGCGGGCAAAATGCCACGATGCGGGGTTCGCCACACGAGCGGGACGTAGAAGGGCAACCGAAATCGGCAGCCCGTTCCGCTTCGTCCTCCCTGACCGCGAAGTGGCCGGGTAATCCACTCGCGCATGCTGTTCTGGCTTCCGGGATCGCCAACCCGCCACTTCGCGGTCAGGAAGCATCTATCCCGCTACGGGGCCGTGAAACCGCGTTGTCGGAAACTTGCCACGCCTGTCGCTCAAGACTAATTTATTCCGGATTGCTGTCGGATCACGCACCATCCGGAAGCTACTCGGACCAGTCGTCGCCAACGCGATCCCGAAGTCAAATTGATGGAAGTTTTCAGATCGGCAGCCCGTGCGTCGGGTAGCGGGTCGCCGACCAATAACAGTGACGTCACGGAAAGGTCACATCACTTAAAGTGAAAGTGGACGGCAAGTGGACGCCGCGAGGAACGCGGCGATGGCACAGGGCATTTTCTATGAGCCGTACCTCGACCAGATCGGCGACAAGAGTCGCGAGTTGGGCCGGCACGGGAAAGAATCGCTCCGGAGGACGACCACGTCCGAGGTCGATGTGGCGCACGCGAAAGGCGCAATCGCTACCCGCAAGATCGTTGTCGACGAGCACAAAAGAGTATCTTCCAGACCTTCATACAGCAGGCTGGCGGCGTCTTCGACGCACGGGTGAACAAGTCGCAATCGGTCTGGACGGCCATTGGGAACTCGCTGAAGACCGCGCTGCTAAAGGCGATCAAGGACGTCGTGACCCCGCGCGTCGCGGCGATGTTGATGGGGCTGCTCGTTCCCGCCGCGAATGTTCCGTTGCAGCAAGACGGCATGGGCACAGGCGGCATCCCCGGTAAACTCGGCGGTATCCCCGGTGTCGGCGCAGTCCCGGTTTTCGCGGGCGGCGCGCCTGGCGGCGCCGGTTCCGGTGCTGCTGCTGGCGGTGGTCTTGGGTCCATCCTGCCACCGATCTTCGGATCGGGAGGGAACGTGCTGTTTCCCGGCGCGGCGGCCGGACATACACCGCCGTTCGTACCTTCCTCGTCCGGCGGCCGCGCAGGTATGGGAGTTGCGCTTGCGGCCGGAGAGATCTTCTCGAAGGCCGGGCTGGCAGGCATGCTGCCGGGCCTCAAGTCGTTTTTTGGGGATTCGGGAAGAACAACCGGACCGATAGGGGCGGCGGGCGCATGGCAACCGGCGGATGGATCAGCCAAGACGGATCGTTTGGCGATAGTTTGCAGGCCCTTGGCAAATCGAACGCCGCGTTCATGGCTGGCGGCCTGCCGGCGATGGATGGTCTGTGTCGCGGCGGCTACACCGGCCTCGCGGAGGCCACGGCGGGCGCTGCGTTGATCGGGTATAAGTTTGGCTGTCCCCTTAATGCGGCCATCGGAGCCGGGGCAGCCGGCGGGATTGTCCGCGTCTTCGTGAAGAGCGCGGTCGAGAAGGCGAAGGACAAAATCAAGGAGTTGTACGGAGTCGATCTTTCCGGCAAGGGCGTGTCGCCGCAGATCGGGGATAGGGCGAAATCCCGGTTCGTTGGCAACCTCGATATGGCGATCCGGGCGCCGTGAATTCGTGGCCTCGTCGAAGTTTATGCGGAATCGATCGGCCAATTGGCAACCGGCTACACCGCTACTTTCAATTTGATGGGATCGTTGGGTACGCGGGCCAGATCCTGGTTCGTGCCGAGATAGCGTTCGGTCTTCTGGACTCTAGTGAATCTTGAGCCGCCGGTGCGGTCCGGCTCGTCTTATACTAGACCTTGGCTTGCATCCAAGATGCGATTTGGAGTGAAAATCGATTGATTGGGAAAGCCGGAAAGAGGATAAAACGTTGAAACTGACAAGCCGTCAATCCGCCCTGATCCAACGTACGTTTATCGACTACAAATCAACCGCGGAGTTCCTGGAAAATCCTCTCATTCTCGATCGCGCCGAAGGACTCTACTGTTGGGATGTTGAGGGGAAGCGCTACTTTGACGCGATTGGAGGGATTTTTGTGGCCTCGCTCGGGCATCGCCACCCGCGGGTGATGGACGCCATGCGCCGGCAGATGGACAGGCTTACGTTTGCCGCGCCGCTGCACAGCATCTCTGACGTGGCGCTCGATTTCGTCGAGAAATTGGGTGAGGTAACCCCCGGCAATCTGTATTACATTAAGCCATTTAGCGGAGGGTCGGAAGCCGTGGAGTCGGCCATCAAGTTCTCCCGCCAGTACTTCAAACAGACCGGCCATCCGGGCAAGTACAAGTTTGTGAGCCGGTACTTCGGGTACCACGGCGGCACCGCTGGCGGTATGGCTGCCAGCGGAACGGGGCCACGCAAATCCAAGTTTGAACCCCAAATGCCCGGCTTCTTGAAAGTCTTC
>JANXXV010000749.1 GCA_025350445.1 Bryobacteraceae bacterium
CTTTCGAGGCTTCGCCAAACGGATTACTCCGTTCCACGCTCGATTAGCTACATGTCGAATGGGTAATTCACATGGTGAGCTCCTTTCATCTCACTAGATCAGCCAGGCTTGGCCTGGCGCACCGGATGGACGCGGATAAACACGGATTTTGGGGTGAACCCCTACTTTGAGATATAATTTGGCGTGTCCTGCTATTTCTTGGACACTACGTTAGCACTTTATTTTCGAGAGGAAGGCTTGACGTTCCCACAGTCGGCGCCCAGCCATTTCCCGCTCATTTTAGCCTTCGTTTCAGTGGCGCCGCCCGTATCGGACATCGTTCCATCCATCGAGCCGCTCCAGCTTTCAGGGTTAGCGGCTACCATCTTCAACGTCCCACTGCTTTTCTGAGTGCCCTTCGAGCAGTCCAGACGAATCTCCTGCACGGTGGAAGTAGACTTGACAACGGTTCGAGTGCAAGCGCCGTCTCCTCTTCCACCATCAAAATCGAGGGGCTTGTTCAAATCCTCTTTCAAAAGACAGCTTCGCTTGACGACAGGCTTAGCCAGGTTGGCGAGAGAGTTTTTCACCGCGGCTTCCATTTTTGCCTTCATCTCCGGCGGCATTTTAGCCATCTCCCGTTCCATCTCCGCCCGTTCGGCAGCGGGCATAGGAGGAGTGCCCTTGGCTTCATGGGTCATTGTGACTTCCCAGAGACCTGGCTTGATGTTAAAGTTTTCGACCGCCGCATGTCCGGAGAGGGCACAGAAAAGTAGCGTGAAAATACAACGTCTGTCGATGAACATAACGTCAAAATTATAACATCGGCCCCGCGATCCGGCAGGGCCGTAAACTCGCATCTTGCCGCACCATTTGCGATACCGATTGGCGCGCCGCTAACGAGATTTTGCCACTCGAATCCGCCCTTCTATGCGCTCAGATTCGCCGTTGGCGGTAGTTGAACCGATAGTACTATTTCAACGAATTCGCGAGATAGGATTTCGCGGGCGTCGCGAGCCAATGACTCCAGGTTTGGATCGCCAAGAGGTCGCGGCAGCGCTGTATGCGGCGGACCGATGCGCTGCTCTTTCCGGGAGCCATTCCCTGAAGGTTTGGTGGCAACTGAATCGCCGCTTGGAGATGTACGGGATTGCCCGGCGGAAATTCCGCCCGGCCACGGGATTGCGTTGAAGATCCCCCTGGCAGCCAGCGGTTGGTGAGGAGATGAGGCGCGCCGGGAACGCGATTCTTAGGCAGGATCAAACGGGGAGCAAGTTGTTTTGTCGTGTGCCGGAATTGACGGCGGGCCCGCGAGCGGACGCAGGCGCCGGCCTTCCTACGCTGGACTGGCGCGGCCGGTTTGTTCGATCCAGGCACGGTACATGGCGGTGCAATCTTGCGCGGTTTGAAGTGTGGTGAGTTCTTCAATGCTGACCTGCATTTTGTGACGCCAGTTGGGATATTGCCCTGTACTTGCGGGCAGGTTCTGCTGATCGGCTTCCTTGAAGAGATCCTCCTGGTTCAGGACCATCAACCGGGAGGGAGTGGAGGTGAGGAACCCGATGGCCGCATAGTGCAATTCCCCGGTGAATTCCGGGATGGCCCAAGCGTTTAGCGGGTAACCGGGAGGAATGAGATCGAGCTTTGAAAATGCGTCGAGCATTTTCTGCTTGTCGTTTCCACGGTCGGATAACTGGTTGCGGTAGCTGGCGTCGTCAGGGAGCAATCCGGCGGCGCGGCGCGCTTCGATGTCGCGGCCGGTCCAGAAGCCGGAAAGCGTGGGAAGATCGTGCGTACTGACGGAGACGAGCGCTTCCGCGGGATATTCCTTGGGCAATTTGAAATCGCCCGCGCCATTCTTTTCGAAGTAGAGCAGGCGGTAACTTAAGATGCCGAAGCGCTTCAAGGCATCCTGCACCGCAGGCTCGACGGTGCCCAGGTCTTCCCCAACGATGACCACCCGATTGCGCACGCTTTCGAGCGCGAGTATGCGGATGAGGTCTTCCCAGTGATCCTTCACATAGGTGCCCTTGGTGGCATCCACTCCGTCCGGAATCCAATAGAGGCGGAAGAAGCGCATGACGTGATCGATGCGCAGCGCGCCGCCGTGCTTGCAATTCTTGCGGATGGATTCGACGAACAGGCGATAGCCGTCCCGCTTATGGCGGAGGACGTTGGGCGGCGGAAAGGCCCAGTCCTGACCGTTGGGAGCGAAGCCGTCGGGGGGAGAACCTACGCGGCACCCGTTCACGTAGAAGGGGCGGTGGGCCCAGAGGTCGGAGCCGCAGCGATCGGTGGCTAGCGCCAGGTCGTGATAAAGGCCGATGGGCATGCCTTTCCGGCGGGCGTAGGCTTGTACTTCGCGCAGTTGCAGGTCAACTTGCCACTGGACGTATTTATGAAACAGGACGCTGCGCCAATGTTTTCTGGCGAAGGCTTTGGTGGCATCGGAATCCGGGTCCTGGTATTCGGCGGGCCAATCGGGCCAGATCCAGATGTTGCGATCTTGCTTATGAATTGCCTCGTCAAGCGCGCAATAGACGGCGAAGCGGTCGAGCAACTGTCCTTCGGCCCGGATGTAGGCGCGGAAGTCAGCGGCGCGGGGCGCATTGGAGCGCATTTCCCGGACAAAGCGGCGGAAGATCAGCTTGAGGAAGCGCATTTTGAGCCGGTAGATTGGCTCGTACTCGACATACTTTGTGGCGCGGAGGGCGGCCGTTTGGGCCTGCATCTTTGCGCTCTCAAAGATGCGGTGGGCACGGGCGGATTTGGCAAAGTCTTCGATCCGTTCGATGTCGAGGTAAAGCGGGTTGCGGTAGAAGCTGCATACCGGCAGGTAGGGGCTGGTGTTGTAGGGCTGGCGATTCGGAATTGCATGGAGCGGATTCAACCCGATGAAGCCGGCGCGGAGATCGGTAGCGGCCCAGTCGATTAATTTGTAGAGATCGGCAAAATCGCCGCAGCCCCAGTTTCGTTCCGAGCGCAGGGAGTAGAGGCTAACGGCTATGCCCGCGGCCTTTCCTTCGTGCGTGTAGGCGTGGCCGGGGCAGAGGATGAGGCGGGCAGAGCCGGAGGCAACGATCCGGCTGCCGGAGACGAGCCGGATTTCCAGTTCGTGGTAGCCGAGCGGCGCGGCGGCGGGGAGGGGCACAAATTTTCGGACGAAGTTCCGGCCGCGGATGGCGGCGCCGGCCTGATCTGGAAGGCTGGGAAGGGCGAAGGAGGATTGAGCGATGCGTCCGTCTTCGAAGGTGAAGTGCGCTTCGACAGTGGCTTCGGTGAGCGCTTCGGGGACCTGAATGGTAATTTCGTGCGATTCCGGGCCGAGCACGATGGTGGATTCGACGAGCTGCGACCACTGCTGCCACAGGAGATCTTCGCGGGCCGCATCCAGTGATTCCAGCGAGTTGGTGGCGACGCCCAGAGATCGCAGGATGGACTGCTTTACTTCGGAAGCAGCGCGATGCGAATTGCCCCAAATATCAAAGTATTGAGGTTCTATATCCCAGCACAGCGCGGCGCTATCAAGCGCGGATTCATAGTCAAGGGACGGCTGAAGGGATTCGGGCGGTTTCTGTGTCAAGCTTCTTCTATTCTAAGCGTTGCCCTGCGTGCCTATGGGATAATGAGAGGAAATGAGCATGGAGCCCAGGATTCAACTCGACCAGTCGAAGGAGTTGTTCGGCCGGATAGACGATGAGAGTA
>JANXXV010000848.1 GCA_025350445.1 Bryobacteraceae bacterium
GCTCCGCAGTCTTCCTCCAGCATCTGTATCCGCTGGCTGCTGTGCTTCAGCTCTTTCTTCAGCTCCCGCGGCCCGTTTGCATTCGCCGGCTCTTCAATGCGCCGCTGCGCCCGGGAGATCTCACCCTCCAGCGCCCGGAACTCGTCCACTGACCGGCGCAGGCGGTTTGCCAGCGCCCGCCGCGCCGGAGAGCTGAACGGAAGCTTTTGAATGGATCCCGAAATTTTGATCGTGTTCCGCGCCAGACTGTAGCGCAGGCCCCGGTGCTGCTTCGGCTTCATCTGCCGCGATATCGATTGCAACTTCTGCCGGAATTGCAGCGACTTCTTATATAGCTTGTCGATTTCCTCGATAGCCGCGATCAGGTCGCCCGCTTGCGAGTCCAGAGCCTCATCCGTCATCAAAGGGTCTGCCACAAGCAGAATATCGCGCACCAGCACTGTGCCGTTGCGGATCTCTTCGGCCAGTTGGATGATCTCCCGAACCACCAGCGCCGACCGCGATAGAGCCTTGTTCACTCCGCGCTGGCCGCGCTCGATCCGCTTGGCAAGCTCAATCTCGCCCTCGCGCGTGAGCAACGGAACCGTGCCCATCTCGCGCAGGTACATGCGAACCGGATCGTTCGTCTTGTCGATGAACTCCTGAACAAGCTCTAAATCGCCAAACTCCTCGCCTTCCTCAAGCTTCTTGTCGAATTCGAGTTTCGGCTCTTCCAGTATTTCAACGCCGGCGGTGTCGAAATCGGCAAGAAGATCGTCGATCTCCCGGCCTGCCGCCATCTCGTCGGGCAGAATCTCGTTAACTTCGTCGTAAAGAACAAACCCCTTTTCTTTACCCGAATCGACGAGTTGTCTTAAACGGCCGAATTTATCTTCATTTGCCACTTGAAGCCTGTTCAATGTCTCCTGCGTTGTTGCGTCAACGTTGTCGCGTCACGAGATTCCGGTTTCCCATAGTGTACAACATGCGTTAGATGCCCGGCTCGACACTTGAATTAACAGCCGTTCCAGCAGCGCGCCCCAATTCAGTCATCTCTTTCATCAGGCGAAATGCCTCTTGCATGTCCCCGGCCCGTTCGGCCTGCTTCAGCCGGGCTCGCAAGACGCCCATCGCCGCCTTTTTCTCTTCTACATCCAACATACGCAAATATGAGTCCGCCTGCTCCCGCGTGAAAACCTCTTCTGTATTATCGGCAAGAACCGTCTCGGCCAACAGGCTGTTTAGCCCATCATCCAAGCGCCCTTCCAGCGCATGAAAAGTAAACTCCGGTTCACTGTCTTGCAGAGCGAAGATCGCCGCCAGAATCGCCCGGCTGGCGTAGCTCTCCAGAATGGGCGAAACGCGCAGCCGTGGAACCAACACGGCCCGCACTTCCGCGTCGGCCACCAGCGACCGCACCAGAATCCGTTCCGACATGCTCAACGCAGGCGCGGGTTTGGCGGCCTGCCTCGCCTGTCCCTTCACTGCCGTTTTGCGAAACTCGTCCAGCACCAATCCGCGCTCAATTCCCAGATAGTCCGCCACCTCGCCCGCAACCATGGCGCGCTCCAATTTGTCGGACACGCGCTCAATCGCCGGCAGCAGAAACTTCAATCCGGCGATCCGGCCGTCGGAGGTCCGCATATCGAACTTCTTCCTCGCCCGCTCCGCCAGCCACAAAAAATAGCCCGACGCATTCTCCAGTTTTTCCAGATAAGTTTCCGCCCCGAACTTCTTCACGTACTCGTCCGGATCGAGCCCGCCGTCCAGTTGGAGTACCCGCACATGCATCCGCTCGTCCAGCAACATCTGGATCGAGCGCTCCGTAGCATTCGCGCCCGCCGTGTCCGGATCGAAGTTCACCACCATGTTTTCGGAATGCCGCCGCGCCGACCGCACCTGCCCCGGAGTCAGCGCCGTGCCGCAACTGGCAATCACATTGCGCACCCCGGCCGAGTAAACTCCAATCACGTCCATGTAACCTTCCACCAGCACCACCCGGCCGGCCTTGTGGATGGCATCCTTCGCGCGGTGCAAATTATATAGGATGGCGCTCTTCTTATAAATCGCCGTTTCCGGTGAATTCAAATACTTCGGTTCTTCACCGGCCCCAAGCGCCCGGCCTCCAAAACCAATCGACTTCCCGGATTCATCGTGGATGGGAAACATCAATCGGCCGCGGAACCGGTCGTAGTAGCCGGCGCCCTCCCTCTTCCCCACCAGACCGGAAACCTCCAGTTGATCGGCTGGAAACTGCCGCAACTGCTTCACCATGTCCTGCCCGGACCGCTCTGAGAAGCCCAATTCGAAATGTTCGATCGCCGCCGCCGAAAGCCCGCGCTTCTTCAGATAGTCGCGCGCATCGCTGCCCGCCGCGCCATTCAAATTGGCGCGAAAAGCCCGCGCCGCGATCTCGTGCATTTCATACAGTGCGTTCCGCAGCTTGCTTTCGGGATTGTGATACTCCTGCCGGACGGGCATTGGGATGCCGTTGCGCTCAGCCAGGTCCTTCAATGCCTCAGGGAAAGTCATGTGATGAAACTCCATCACGAACTTGATCACATCGCCCTTTGCGTCGCACCCAAAGCACTTGTAGTACTGATGCTGCGAACTCACCGAAAACGACGGCGTCTTCTCGGTGTGAAACGGGCAACGCCCCGAATAACGATTCGGACCCGCCTTGCGCAGCGGCACGTATTCACCGATTACTTTCACGATGTCAACGGATGCTTTGAGCTGTTCGACAAATTCCATGGCGCGCGGGATCAGTTCTTATTATGAGGGGCGCGGCAGAAATAGGACGGCGGGCCCCCTGGCAGGAACGCGACCCCCTGGTCGCGTTCCTGCGCTAACGTCCGCCGCCGGGGATAGACCGTGGCGCAAATAGCGCCGCGAGCCCCGTGGCCTGCTTCCTAATGACATCCGAAACTCACCCGCGCGACTCAGTAGGTACAACCGGAAGCATTGAGTTGCGGCGCTAATCGGGAGTCTCGATCGGGATCGCCATAGTCCTAATTTTCCGGAGACTGCCGGCCCTGGCCTTTGTCCATCCAGTGTTCCACAACGACCGTACTAATATCCTTTACGACGATGCGATGCGCCCACAAGACTTCCTCCACTGCGTCTCGACATCGTGATATTCCTGCCGGACCGGCATGGGGATGCCGTTGCGCTCAGCCTGTGTGATGAAACCCCGTCACAAACTTGATGACGCCGCCCTTCGCATCGCACCTAAAGCACTTGTAATCCCGATGCTGCGAACTCGCTGAAACTAAGGGTCTCCCCGCTTTGAAACGGGCAGCGTCCCAAAAAGCGGTTCGGACCAGCCTCGTGGAGAGGCACGTTCTCCCCGATGACTTTCACAATGTCAACGGACGCTTTGAGCTGTTCGACAAATTCCATGGCGCGAGGGGCAGTCTATTTGCTGACGAGCGTGCGGCCTGGTGATGGGTTAGATGAAGAGTTCCACCGAGACATTGAAGAAGTCGGCAAGTCGCTTTGCATGCGCCTTGCTGATCGCCCGTTTTCCGTTGATCACGTCGGATACGTATCCTCTGGACTTAAAGATTGGAACGAGATCCGCTTGCTTTAAACCGCGCCGTTCCATAAGATCCACCAACATTTCATGTGGACTCGGATCGAGCAGCGGATGATACTCTTCTTCATAATCCTTGATCAGCCGGACCGTCAGGTCCAGTACAAGATCTTCTTCCGTAGTTCGACGATCGCCTTTGTCCATCAGCGTCTCGACCGCGGCCAATAAGCGTTCGTGCTCCTCGCGCGTAGCAATCACCCGAGGTAGAATTCTCGCCAATACGCGGGCGTACTTCCTATCATCAATGGCTAGCGGGCCCATTTTTTCCAACCTCCCCGAATGTATTCGTTGTGCGTGAGAAATTCCTTAACCATCAGAAGCTTGGCCCGATAGTCGACCTTCACAATCAATCGGTAATAATTGTGCCGAATGTTGAAGATCAGCAATGTCTTGAATTGATCTGCATCCGGATAATATTGGCGAACGTCGTTCAGATCCCGCCAGATTTCGCGCCCGGCCACTTTGTTCCAGCGCATCAACTCTTGCGCCGCGTCCGCGTGAAGCGATGCGTAGGCGTTGATGGTGGCGGAACCGATCACGTTCACCAGCTAATGTTCGCATAACGCGAGCGCGCATTCAACGAATCTTTGTTGCCCTGGACGCTTTGAGCAGTTCGAAATATCCCGTGGCGCGCGGGGGGCATTCTCTATTATGAAGAGCGTACGGTTCCCAAAGCGCGGGCCCGCGGTTTTTCCGGGGCAATCGGTTGATGCCCCCAAATAAGGCCGGTTCCTGGCGAAAGAAGTGTCCTCAAAATCGACCATTTTTCGCTATATAGGTCGGGCGCGGGAATCACACGTGCGATCTGTCGTGTCGCCCGCTCACCTCGTTAACCTTTCCGTCAAGGAGTTGTAATGTCCAAGATCACAAACCCACAATCGTCTTCAACGGGAGCTCTGCTGCAAGGTCAAGTTCGCCCCCGTCCGCCAAAAAATAGTTCTCAAGCACATGCTGGTGTTCATCCCGTAACTCCATTCGGGCACGGCTCGCAAAAATTTCAACCGCTGCCCGATCCGCTTTCGCCGCCTCCCTACCACTACGATCTGGAATCGGCGCTCCCCGGGAT
>JANXXV010000856.1 GCA_025350445.1 Bryobacteraceae bacterium
ACCAGCACCTGCTGCGTTTCAGCCAAACCTAATTCCCACGGAACACCCGCGTGCTTCAGGGAAGTCAGCGGCGATGCGCCCGTTCCGCCATCGTGCCCGCTGATCAGTACCAGATCGGCATGAGCCTTCGCTACACCCGCGGCCACCGTACCGACGCCCACCTCTGCCACAAGCTTCACCGAAACACGAGCCTTCGGATTCACGTTCTTCAAATCGTAGATCAACTGCGCCAGATCTTCGATCGAGTAAATATCATGATGCGGCGGCGGCGAGATCAGTCCCACCCCTGGAATTGCATGCCGCGTCCTGGCGATCGATTCGCTGATCTTGTGGCCGGGCAGTTGCCCGCCCTCGCCCGGCTTTGCACCCTGCGCAATCTTGATCTGCAACTCGTCCGCATTCACCAGGTAGTTCGTGGTAACCCCGAACCGCCCGGACGCCACCTGCTTGATCGCGCTGCGCCGCCAGTCGCCGTTCGCATCCCGCTCAAAGCGTTCTTCGTCTTCCCCGCCCTCGCCGGTGTTGGATCGGCCGCCAATGCGGTTCATCGCAATCGCCAGCGTTTCGTGCGCCTCCTTGCTGATCGATCCGTAGGACATCGCGCCCGTCGCAAAGCGCTTCACAATCTCGCTCGCCGGCTCCACTTCCTCAATCGGAATCGGCTTGGCTGCGTTCTTCAACGTCATCAGTCCGCGCAGCGTACACAGTTGCTTGCTCTGGTCGTTCACCAGCTCTGTATACTCTTTGAACGTCGCGTAGCTCTGCTGCTTCACCGCATGTTGCAGCTTGCTCACTGTCAGCGGATTGAAAAGGTGGTACTCACCGCGGATGCGGTATTGATAGCTTCCGCCGACGTCCAGTTCCGTGCTGGAATCGGTCAGCGGACGGAAGGCGTGGCTGTGCTTCATCTGCGCTTCCCGAGCCAGAACACCCAGCCCCACGCCCTCGATCCGCGAAGGCGTGCCGGTGAAATACTTATCGACGATTTCCTTGTTGAGCCCGATCGCCTCGAAAATCTGCGCGCCGCGATAGCTCTGCAGCGTGGAAATTCCCATTTTCGAGAAGACCTTCAACAGGCCCTTATTGATCGACTTCTTGTAATTCTTCAGCGCCGTTTCAAACGTGAACTTCGGACCAAAGTCTCCACGAAGCGTCAGGTTTTCCAGCGTCTCAATAGCCAGATACGGATTGATCGCGCTCGCCCCGTAGCCGATCAGCACGCAGAAGTGCATCACTTCGCGCGGCTCGCCCGATTCAATGATCAACGCCACCTGCGTCCGCGTCCCTTCCCGCACCAGATGGTTATGCACCGCCGTCAACGCCAACAGGCTCGGAATCGGCGCCGAGTCTTCATCCACTCCGCGGTCCGACAGGATCAGCACCGAGTAACCGTTCTTGATCGAAAGCGAAGCGCGCCGGCACAAACCGGTGAGCGACCGCTCCAGTTCCTGCTCTCCGCCATCCACCCGGTACAACGTAGGCAGCGTGCAAGCCAGAAAATCGCCAAACGAGACGCGCCGTAATTTTTCCAGATCCCGATTGGTCAAAATGGGATGCTGCAGTTTCAACGTATGGCAATGCTGGGGAGTCTCATCCAGAATGTTCCGCTCATTGCCGATGTAGCTGGTGAGCGACATCACCAGTTCTTCACGGATCGGATCGATCGGCGGATTGGTCACCTGCGCAAACAACTGCTTGAAATAGTTGAACAGCGATTGCGGTTTATCGGACAGGCAAGCCAGCGGCGTATCGGTGCCCATGGAACCGATGGCCTCCTCGCCGCGCTCCGCCATCGGTGTCATTAAAATGCGCACGTCTTCATCGGTGTAGCCGAACGCCCTCTGCCGGCACAGAATGGTTTCATGATCGGTGGAGTAGACGCGCGGCGGTTCCGGCAGGTCGTCCAAATCGATCTGATTCTCCTCGATCCATTGCCCGTAAGGCTGACGGCTAGCCAGCCGCTGCTTCAATTCCTCATCCGGAATCAGACGCTTCTCGGAAAGATCCACCAGCAGCATGCGGCCGGGTTGCAGCCGGCCTTTGTACTTTACCTCTTCCGGCTTCACCGGCAGCACGCCGGTTTCCGACGCCATGATCAGCACATCGTCGTGCGTCACCAGATACCGCGCGGGCCGCAAACCATTGCGATCCAGCGTCGCGCCAATCACGTTGCCGTCCGTGAAGGCAACCGCGGCCGGTCCATCCCAAGGCTCCATCAGCGAGGCATGGTATTCGTAAAACGCCTTCTTATCCGCCGGCATCGTCGTGTCGGCGTCCCAGGCTTCGGGCATCAGCATCGCCATTACGTGCGGCAGCGAGCGGCCGGCCATTTTCAGAATCTGTACCGCGTTGTCCAGGCAAGCCGAATCGCTCCCGTTCGGCGCGATCACCGGAAACAGTTTCTTGAGGTCGTCACCATAAAGGGGCGACTCCATCACCGACTGCCGCGCATACATCCAGTTCACGTTGCCGCGAACGGTATTGATCTCGCCGTTATGGCAAATATGCCGGAACGGATGAGCCAGTTGCCAGGTGGGGAACGTGTTTGTCGAGAAGCGTTGATGCACCAGGCACAACGCGCTCATTGCATCCGGATCGGACAGATCCGTGTAAAAATTAGTGATTTGCGGAGCAAGCAACAAGCCCTTATAAATAATCGTGCGCGAGGAGAGCGACGGCAGGTAGAAGAAGCTCTTATCGCGAATGTCCGATTCCGCCACCTCGGCCTCAGCCCGCTTCAAAACCAGATACAGCTTGCGTTCCAACTGGTCCTGCGTCATTCCCGCCGCGCTGCGAATGAAAATTTGTTCGATGTACGGTTGTGAGCCCCGCGCCACTCGCCCTATCGCGTTGCCATCCACCGGGGTATCCCGCCATCCCAGCACAACCAAACCCTCTTCGGCGGCAATCCGCTCCAGAATTCCCTCGCACTGCAGCCGCAGTTGCCGCTCCAGCGGCAGAAAAACCATTCCAATTCCGTACTCGCCCACCGGTGGAAGCGTGAAGCCAAGCTTTCCGCACTCCCTGCGGAAGAATTTGTCCGGGATCTGAATCAGCACTCCTGCACCATCGCCGGTATCCGGGTCGCAGCCGGAAGCCCCTCTGTGTGTTAGGTTTACAAGGATCTGAATACCCTTGGAAATGATCTCGTGAGATTGTTCGCCCTTGATGTTCACCACAAAGCCGAGACCACACGCATCTCGTTCATTCTGTGGAGAATAAAGTCCTTGGGCGACCGGTAGACCGTTAGGTAAGCGTGCTTGGCTCATGGCACCCCTCGTCAAGTTGATTCAGCGCCCAGTATAGCACAGCACTACTATTAGATAAAGTGAAAACAAAAGACTGGTAATTCAGATTTACTTAAGCTAGACTGACGATTGTGGGTTTTGACAGTCTAATCCTGTTCCGCGATATCGTTCAAACGAAAAGCCTCAGCCGTGGGGCGGAACTGAACGGGATCTCCCCTTCCGCGGCCAGCCAGCAACTCCATGAACTGGAAAAGGGCCTCGGAGTTTCGCTGCTCGACAGGTCCACCCGTCCGCTGTCCCTCACCGCTGCCGGGAAGTTGTATCATGATCTCTGCCGCGATGTCCTGCGCCGCAACGATGAATTCCGGGTCGCGCTTGACGAGTTGAGGATCGATATTGAAGGCACCGTGCGCATCGCGTCAATTTATTCCATCGGCCTGTCTGAAATGTCGCAGGTGGAAGCGGAATTTCAGCGGCGCGTTCCTCACGTCCGTCTTCAAATCGATTATCTGCGGCCCGAAAAAGTATATGAATCCGTAGCGTCCGACCGCGTAGACCTGGGCTTGGTCAGCTATCCGGAGCCCACCCGCGAGATCTCCGTCATTCCCTGGCGCGAAGAGGAAATGGTTCTCGCCACCGCCCCTTCCCATCCTCTCGCCGCGCGCCACGCCATCTCGGCCGCCGACCTTGAAGGAGTAGATTTCATCGCATTCGACGAGGACCTGCCCATTCGACGGGAAGTCGACCGGTTTCTCCGTGCCGCCGGTGTGGACGTAAACATCGCCATGCACTTTGATAACGTCCAGACCATCAAGGAAGCGATCGAGCTCGGTTCCGGAGTCGGCATTGTGCCCGCCAGAATCCTGCGGAACGAACTGCGGCAAGGACGTCTGGCTGCGATTCCCATCGCGTCTCCCGGTCTGGTCCGTCCGCTGGGGATCATTCACCGCAAGAAGAAGCGCTTCCACCGGGCCGCGCAATCGTTTCTCGATCTTCTCCAGGAATCACCGGCCCCGCCCGTCGCAGAGTCCATCCTCACCGTTTGAACACGTAGCCGGGTTCGAGAAGAAAGCCCCGCGCCCACACGGGCCTCCGGTGGGCTTTGGGCCGCCACCCTGCCGGGCCTCCGCCGGCCCAACCGTCCACTACCGCCGGGCAGCGGGCCAGCCGATACCCTCGCGGAATAGGGCGTATGCACCCGGGCAGTGCAAAATGCAAAATGCCGTCCGGCCCGATCGGGCACGGACGGCATTCTAAATCCGCTCGCTCAAACTTAAATCTTACTGCGCATCGCCACCGGCATTTTTCTTCATAGCGCGCTCGGCCTTGAGCTTCTTAGTATCAAGAGCCTTCTGCACCCAATTGTCGGCGATATCGACTTCTTTCTTGTAGTCTTCCGCCGAGTCGGCCAAATCGGCGCGTTCGCGGATCAGCAGATTCATGTACGCCATGGCGTCGTCATACTGCGGATCGACATCCAGCGCTTTCTGCAAATTCTTCATCCCGGCTTCCACCATCGGACCATACTGCGCCTTCAGCTCTTCCTTCAGCTTCTTATCCTTGATCGGACCAGGATCTTCCGGCTTCATTCCAAGCTTGGCCCGCGCGGTGGCCAGTTGCGGATACCACTTCGCCCAGGTGATAACGCCCAAACTGTAGTAAGCTTCTTTGTTCCTGTCGTCAATCTGCGTCAGCTTTTCGTACCATTCCTTGGCTTCGTCCAGCTTCTTTAACTTCGAGTCCAACCCGGTGGCGCCCTGCGCTTCGCTGTAGTGGAGAGAAGCAAGTGACGTTACCGCCACCGTATTCTTCGGGTCCTGTTCCAACACCTTCAAGAACTGGTCGTTGGCTGCCTTCGCGTTTTGCAGGTTCTCCGGCGAGTCGGCCCCCGGAATGTATTGGCTCATGTAGGCCGTGGCCAGATACAGGCGGGCATTGGGGTTCGTGCCGTCCAAATCCACGGCGGTCTTGAAATGTTCTACCGCTTCGGTGTACTTGGCATTCTTGAAGGCCGCAACGCCCTTGTTCAGTTCGTCGCGCGACTTTAACTTGTCACAGCCGGTCGACAATAACGCGAGAATTGTGAGGCTCGCAACTGCTAGAAATGTTCTTTTCATGAGACTACTGGCCAGCCTCCATTTTCGCTGTCATCAAGCCGACCTTGTCTATTCCGGCGCCCTTTGCGATATCGATCGCGTGGGCTACGTATTGGAATTCAAGATCGGGGTCGCCCTTCACAAACACGACCTTCTCCGCGCGGGTCTTGAAGATTTCCATCAGCCGGTTACCCAGTCTGCCCTCGTCGGTTGGTTCGGAATTGATCATCATCTTCTTGTCCTTGTCGATGATGATCACCACCGTACGATCCTGCCCGGGCGGAGGCGGCGGCGCATTTGGCGGCGGAGGCTGCGGCACAAGCGCGTCCAGTCCCATCTGGTCCAGCGGCGTGATCACCATGAAGATGATCAGCAGCACAAGCAGAACATCGATGAGGGGCGTTAGGTTCATGTCCGCCATCGCTCCCTTTCTTCCACCGGTTGCCATTGCCATAAGAATTGCTCCTTTTAGAAAACTCTGTCCTGCACCGAAGCCGCGTACCGAAGCCCTCTGCCGAAACGCGCGCTTTCAGCTTACTGTCCGGCTGGAGGTCCGCCCGCCGCCGGCGGCGTTGCCTTGTCTACTTTGTCGTTTTTTTCCGTCAGCAAACCGAGTTGATCCACTCCAGCCGCGCGCAGGTT
>JANXXV010000904.1 GCA_025350445.1 Bryobacteraceae bacterium
CCGGGACTCGGTCGATAGATCGAAAACCGCCGGCGCTTCGATCTGCATTTTGAATGCAAGATCGTAGGCGTTGATACGCGCGGCGTACTCGGCGTCGCCCGCAGCCATGTTGGCTTCGTTCAGGCCTTTCAAGAAGTCGAGCGTCTTGCGCCGCTCCGCCATGCTGATGCCCTTTGGCAAGTCCAGATTCAGCACCGGTTTGTCGCCCGGGCGGAACATGGTGGGCTGATAGATGGCCGGAAGAAAGCCATTGCCATACATCGGCTGGCCGGCTTCCTGCGCCCCGTGCGGGTCTGGCATCACGACGTAGGCGGGCAGGGAATCGCTCTCCGATCCCAAACCATAAAGGGTCCACGCGCCCATACTGGGGAAGCCCGGAATTACGCGGCCGGTGAACAGTTGATATTGCGCGGCCGAGTGGACCACCATGTCGCCGTGGCAGGAACGCAGGACGGCCAAGTCGTCCGCGCATTCCGCCAAGTACGGAAACAGGTCGGATATTTCAACGCCGCTCTTTCCGTGTTTCTTGAAGGTGCGCTTGGTGCCCAGCAGCTTTGAATCTTCATTCACGAACTGATACTTCGCTTCGCCGAAACTGGCGGGGCGCTTCTGGCCATTGAGTGTGTTCAGCAATGGCTTCGGATCGAAGGTCTCCATCTGGCTGGGACCTCCGGACATGAACAGGAAGATCACCGACTTCGCCTTGGCGGCCATGTGCGGGGCCTTCGGCGCCAACGGATTCAGATTCGGTGCGGTGCCTGTTGTTGCCGCGCGGAGCGCCTCCTGGTGCAGCATGGAGCCCACCGCCAGCGCGCCAAACCCGCCAAAGGCGTCACATAGAAACTCTCGTCGATTACGCGTAATGCGGATATGGTCGGACATGTTTAATTCACGTAGAGAAAAGCATTCAGATTGAGCATCGCCAGAGCAAACTCGCGGCGCGATTGTGTTTTCAGAAAGGCCAGCGATTGGGCCAGCTCTTTTGGATTCGGGGCGCGACCGGAGACCAGACGATAGGCGAGGTCGATCTGTTTCCGCGGGTCCGGACCCGCGTCGGCTTCCAGCCTGTTCATTAGAGCTTCGGCCTGTTGATTTGAAATATCGCCGTTCAGCAACTCTAACGCCTGCGGGGCGTGGGTGCTGGTGGCGCGGCGCTGGCAACTGGTTAACAGATCGGGTGCGTCGAAAACCTCCATGAAGGGCAGGTGCAGATTGCGTTTAGCGATGAGATAAACGCTGCGGCGGTTAAATTCAGAAACGTCTTTCGGCGGAGCCCACTGGCTGGGTTTGTAGAGCGCATTGACCAGTCCCTTGTCGATGGGGATCATGATGCTGGGGCCGCCTGCCTTGATGTTCAGTTTGCCGGAAACCGCCAGCATCGCGTCCCGGATCTCTTCCGCATCCAGCCGGCGGCGGCTGAATTTCCAAAGCAGCGCGTTCTCCGGATCTTTATCGGCTGCAACAGTATTGATGGTGGAGGAAGCCTGACGATAGGCATTGCTGTTCAGGATCATGCGATGCATCTGCTTGACGCTGAATCCGCCGGCGACAAATTCGTTTGCCAGATAATCCAGTAATTCGGGATGGCTGGGGCGCGTGCCCATGCGCCCGAAGTCGTTAGCCGTTCCCACAATGCCGCGGCCGAAATGATACTGCCAGATGCGGTTCACCATCACGCGGGCTGTGAGCGGATTGTCCGGATCGGTCACCCATTTGGCCAGTTCGACGCGCGGATGTTGCAGATCCTGGGGAAGCTCCGGCGCCGCGTCGGGTAGCAGGATTCCCAATGGCCTCATGCCGACGGCATCGCCTTTATTGGTATATTCGCCCCGCGCCAGAATGTGGATGGGAGACTTCTTCTCCATATCGTCGGCGACGGTGTGGACTGCGGGAATCGGCTCCGGCATGTTTTCCTGCAGCTCTTCCATCTTCTTCAGAATTTCTTGCCGTTTATCCGGCGTGGTGCCGCGCATGGACATCTTTAGCTTCTTCAGTTCCGCCTCAATCGGTTCGGCCTTCGCCTTCCACGCGGCTTGTTCCTCGGTGGTCGCCCGAGGCAGGTCTTTGTCCTGCGCCGCTGCGAAATACGCCTGAATGCGGTAATAGTCGCTCTGGCGGATGGGGTCGAACTTATGATCGTGGCAGCGGGCGCAGCCCAGCGTGACGCCTAGCAAAGCGGAGCCGACCACGTTCGTCATTTCGGTAAGGACTTCATTGCGGCTGCTGGCAACTTCCTGGTTGCCCGCGTTCTTGCGCAGCGGGCCCAAACGATTAAAGCCGGCCGCGATCAACGTTTCATCTTCCTTGGGCGAAATTTCGTCTCCAGCCAGTTGTTCGGTGACGAACCGGTTGTAGGGCTTGTCGTTTTGGAAGGCGCGGATCACATAATCGCGATAGCGCCATGCGTCTTTGCGATGGGTATCGTATTCGAAGCCGTCTGTTTCCGCGAAACGAACTACGTCCAGCCAATGCTGGCCCCAGCGTTCGCCGTAGTGCGGGTTTTCGAGCAAACGGTCTACCAATTTCGCATAGGAATTTGGGCTCTTGTCTGCCACGTATTGTGCGATCTCGGCGGGCGTCGGCGGCAACCCGGTGAGATCGAAATAGAGGCGGCGGATCAATGTTGCGCGGCTGGCTTCAGGCGATGGCCGGAGATTTTCCTGCTGTAATTTGGCGAGGATGAAGGCATCAATGGGGGTTCGTGCCCATGCACGATCGGCGGGCGCGGTGAACTTCGACACTTCCGGATGGGCGCGGTTGACGAAAGCCCAGTGGCGGCGCTCCGAGGGTTTGTATGTTCCCAGCGGCGCGTTCGGGGCTGCGAAAAGCAGCACCGGCACTATCCACATTACCGACAGCAGTGTCTTCTTCATGGTCCTATCTGATTATCTACCTTTCCGCGGACCGTAACAAGGGGGTAAATCACTGTGTTCATTGAATCTACAGAGGACTCTGTATAGGCGCTTACGAGAGTGGATGTGAGACTATCGGGACTGAACACTATGACTGAAAATCTGCTTTCTGTTGTTGCTGAAATGGTTGCTAAGCCGGGCAAAGAGGGCGAACTGAAACGCCATCTGATTGCGCTGGTGGCCCCCACGCTGAAGGAGGAGGGCTGCGTCCAGTATGATCTGCACCAGAGCGCCAGCGAACCGGGCAGGTTTGTGTTTTATGAGAACTGGACCTCGCGGGAGATGCTGGACCGGCACTCGAAATCGGAGCATATTGCGGCGTTCCGGAGTGTGCGGGATGAGATTTTGGCTGAGCCGGGACGGGTGTTGACTTATGTCCGGATTGCCTGAAGAGCGCGAGCGGTGGCTCGCGCTCGGACGAAGGCGTCCGCCGTCCTAAGGCGTGCGGGCTGGGCGGCGGTGGAGACCAAGTAGCGCCAAGGCTGCTTCGCCGCCCTCTTTATTCATCTGCCAGTATTTCAGCCGGGTGGACTTCAGCAATTCGGCGCGTTCTCCATCTGAGGTTTCCCAGCGCAGGATGCGATGCGGCGCGGCTTTCTCGACAGTGAACTTTCGCTCGAAACCTTCGAACTTGGCGGAGTAGATCTCCGTGGCGTTTCCGGCGGAGTTGCGGGAGAGCGTGGCGTGCTTCCACGCTAACAGCTGATGAGCGTGACGCGCGGACTGGAGCGAGGGCAGCAGCATCACATCGCGTTTTTCTCCGGGAGAAAGCGCAGGCGCTGCCATCCCGCGGGCCCAAAGCGGAAGCTGATCTTCGGACACGCCGTCAACCGGGTAGCTGAGTTGTTTGTCCTGGTCCGCTTCGCCGTCGAAATAGCTGTGGGCCTGGGATCGCACGGCTGAGGCATCGAACAGCAACTGCTGATATACGTGGCCGCACCATTCCTGTTCTGAGAAAGATATTTTGGTGGGCGATCCGGCCGCGCGCCCGTTCACGGCGGTCAGCGCGGCGAATGTGCTGGTCATGTTGTTGTAGTCGTAAATTCCGGTCTGGAAATCCTGAATCAGATTCAATTTCATGACCGGGTATTGATCGGCGGGCGGATGCTTGCCATCGTCCGCTTTCACGCGAAGTTGATTTGAAAATGTCTCGCTGACGAAGATGGTGACCGCCACGCCTTTGCGTAATTGGCCGTAGCGCGGATAGGTGAGGTCATAACCCGACAACTCAGCCTGGCCGTCGCCCCAGGTTTTCCAGAATGCGTCGTCAATGGTCACGCCGCCGCAAAGGGGGAGGATCAGCAGGAGTACAAGTGCCAGTCGCATGACTCAATCTTACGACCCATCATTGAGTGAATGTGGCAACCGCTCCCTGACGGTCGCGGCTCGGCCGCCCTTTCCGAGCCGCGACCGTCAGGGAGCGGTGTTGAATTGCTGTAACAGCAACTTCATGACAGGCCCTTAGGGGCGCGTTACAATAACAGTCCAACCATGCTCATCGAAAACACAAAAGGCGGCTACTCATTTCTGAAGGGCAGCGCGCCGTATTCTGCCGGCGTTGTCGCTAGTCCGGGTTATCGAATCGATCACGCGCGCCTGTCAAAACCGTTGCCGATTGCGGCCGCTTTTGAACGGATCGATGCCCATTTGAAAGCGTTGGGAAGGCCGTCGCAGGCATTGTGCGCGATGGAACTGAGGTCACCAAAGCCATACACGTTTCAAGGCTTCGGCGATTTCAATGCCGGATACGTGAAGTTTCTGGAGAAGCGCGGCATTCCGGTGAACGGACTGAACCCGGTGTCGCGGACCAACGTTGCGCCGGAGATTGCGCCGCCGTCCGAGCCGGTAATCTATGCCTGTTCATACACGGTGCCGTCACGCCAGCCGGGGCACAGCTTTGTTGTCGCGGGCGCGGGCGAATTGCCCGAAGGCGTCAACATCGATCCGCATGATGTGATCCGCCGGGGCGAAACATCGGATGACGCGATTCTCGAGAAGGCCAAGTTCGTTCTCGGATTAATGGACGGGCGGGTGAAGGGCCTGGGCGTGAAGTGGGATGAAGTTACCGCGGTGGACGTCTACAGCGTCCATAACATTCAT
>JANXXV010000920.1 GCA_025350445.1 Bryobacteraceae bacterium
AACTCCAATGCCTTCGGCCGGATTAGCAGCCAAGCTAATTCGCCGCGGGATATTCAGTTGGCGATGAAGCTTCAGTTCTGAGTGAATCGCGAACTGGTTGCCTGAATGACTCCAATTGTCGGCGCTGCGTTGGGCCTGAAAGCAGCGCCCTCCGCACTTTTAGCCCGGGCGGCAAGAATCTGCGCTTGGCCGGCTTCCGCAACTGACAGCTTTTTCCACTCGCACATGCTGCCGGCACTCGCCGCCCTTTCAGCCGCTGTAACTGGCATTCCTGCCGGATTCGCAATATACTTCTACGTAAGCCCCGATGAAACTCTACTATCTTTCTCTGCTCGCCCTTCTCGCGCTGCCTGCCGGCGCGGTGGAGAAGGGTTTTCAATCGTTGTTCAACGGCAAGAACCTGGATGGCTGGGTGCTGGTTGGCGGCAAGGGACCGGGCTACGTCGCTCAGGATGGAATCCTCGTATGCCCCGCGGATGGCGGCGGCAATTTGCTGACGGATCAGGAATTCTCGGATTTCGTTTTCCGCTTTGAGTTCAAGCTGACGGAAGGCGCGAATAACGGCGTCGGTATTCGCGCTCCGCTCGCAGGCGACATTGCCTACTCCGGAATGGAAATCCAAATCCTCGATCACGATGCCCCTGTCTATCAGGGCAAGCTGAAGCCCGCTCAGTACCATGGCTCGATCTACGATGTGGTTCCGGCTAAGACCGGCTTTCTGAAAGAGACCGGAGAATGGAACCAGGAAGAAATCAGTGCGGTGGGCCAGAAGATCAAGGTGGTTCTCAATGGCGTTACCATTGTGGATGCCGATCTCGACTCCATTACCGATCCCGCCGTTCTCAAGAAACACCCCGGCTTGACGCGGACCACCGGACGCATCGGATTCCTCGGCCACGGCACAAAGGTAGATTTTAGGAACATTCGCGTTATGCCGGTAAAGGCTCAATAACCAACACATGATTAAGAACTTTATGGATTTGACTGGCCGCGTAGCCGTGGTCATTGGCGGAACATCCGGCATCGGACGGACGCTGAGTATCGGCTTAGCCGAAGCGGGAGCCGATGTTATCCCGACTGGCCGCCGGGATGCAATGGTGGACGAGGTCTGCACGCAGATTGAAGGTCTGGGCCGAAAGACGCTGCGCAGATCGGTGGACATTCTCAGCCGGCCATCGATAGATACGTTTCGGGACGAGGTCCTGGCCAAATTCGGCCGCGTGGATATCTTGCTGAACGCCGCCGGAAAGACGTTTCGTAAGCCCACCAAGGACGTCAGCGAAGCGGAATGGGACGATCTGATGAACACAAACCTGACGGGTATGCTTCGCACTTGCCAGGCCTTTCATCAGGCGCTGGTGGCTAGCGGCCATGGCCGTGTCATCAATATTGCCTCGCTCAGTTCCTTTGTCTCACTGTATGAAGTTGCGGCTTATGCTGCCTCAAAGGCCGCGGTTCTCTCGTTCACCCGGAGTCTGGCAATAGAATGGGCTCGCGAAGGTGTGAATGTAAATGCCATCGCCCCGGGTGTCTTCCGTACGGACCTGAATGCAAAGCTTCTGGATGGAACCGATCGCGGGAAGGAATTTCTGTGGCGCACTCCGATGAAGCGCTTCGGCCAGACGCCGGAGCTGATTGGCGCCGCGCTGCTGCTTGCCTCCGATGCGGCCAGCTTCATCACCGGCCAGTGCATCGCGGTGGACGGTGGCTTTCTTTCCTCTGGTATGAATCAATAAAGGAGAAAATCTCGATGAGCATAAATCCCAACCGGCGCATGTTTCTGCAGACTGCGACTATCGGGGCGGCGGCGTCGCTTCGGGCGATGGGCGCCAACGACCGCGTAAACGTCGCGGTCATCGGGCTGGGCGGCCGCGGCCGCAATCATATGACGGAATACGCGAAGCTGCCGGATGCCCGTATCGCCGCTCTTTGCGATGTGGATCAGTCGGCACTCGAGCGTGGGATCGCCTTCGTCGAAAAGGCCACCGGTGTCAAGCCGAAAGGCTACTCGGACATGCGCCAGGTGTTCGCCGACAAATCCATCGACGCCGTTTCCATGCCCATTCCGAACCACTGGCATTCGCTGGCCACTATCTGGGCGTGCCAGGCCGGTAAAGACGTTTACGTTGAAAAGCCTGCCTGCCACAACCCGTACGAAGGGATGAAAATGGTGGAGGCCGCGCGCAAGTACAAGCGCATGGTGCAGATCGGCTCGCAAAGCCGCAGCATGCCCCACAAACAGAAGGCCATCGAATTGTTGCATCAGGGTATCATCGGCAAGGTCTACGTCGCCAAGGGCCTTTGCTATAAACGGCGTGTATCCATCGGCCACAAGGACGATAGCCCGACGCCCGCCGGAGTCGATTGGGATATGTTCCTGGGCCCGGCGCCCATGCGGGCCTTCAACGAACTGCGCTTCAAGTACAACTGGCACTGGTTCTGGGACACCGGGAATGGGGACATCGGCAACCAGGGCGTCCATGAAATGGATGTGGCGCGCTGGGGCTTGGGAAAGGACATGCCGAAATCGGTGGTATCGAGCGGCGGAAAATACGCCTACACCGACGACCAGGAGACGCCCAACACGCAGATGGCCACGTTCGATTACGGCGACAGCGAGCTTGTGTTTGAAGTGCGCGGTTTGATCACCGGAGATGAAGGTGGTTTGAAGGTGCGGGGGAACAATACCATCGGCAATCTTTTCTACGGCAGCGACGGCTATATGGCTGTCGACGGCGACGGTTTCCAGGTCTATAAAGGTGAGAAACGCGAGCTCATCATGGACCAGAAAAAAGATACCGGAGACACCGGCCCGCATATGGCGAATTTCCTCAAGGCCGTGAAAAGCCGGGACTATCACGATCTCAATGCCGATGTGCAAATCGGGGTGACATCAGCCGATCTCTGCCACCTGGCGAACATCAGCTACCGTCTGGGACGCAAGCTCGGGTTCGATTCCTCCACCGGCCGCTTTTCAGACGATGCGGACGCGAACAAAATGCTGACGCGAGATTACCGTGCACCGTACCTGGTGACCGATAAAGTTTAACCGGTTTGCCAACCGAAGCCGTGACTATCGGCGTGCGGCTCGGGCTGATTCTGCTTTAGTTTGGCCGCACCAGTTTGGTCGAGCGCCCGGCTTGGCGAGGAAGCTGTTCGATCGCCATCCGAACTTGCTCTTCCGGCGATCCTAACTCCTGACGCCGCAAGAGCACTTTTTGTTGCGCCCGCAGTCCCTCCTGGGCGTCAATCCGGCCGATCCGGTTCGCGATAGATTGTGCTTTTTCCAACCCTCGCCGCTCCAGATAGATATCCAGCAGCTCCTGTAAGGCCCCGGCGCTCAGCGGGTCCAATTCAACCGCGCGCTCGAGCGATTTTCGGGCTTGCGCCGTATACCCAGGCGCATTGATAGGATTCGCGGTGTCCGCCCTTCGCGCCCAAGTTCTCCCCAGCCACTGAAAATCGACGCTGCTAAGCGGATTGATCAGCACCAGTTTGTGGAAATACCGGGCAGCTTTCTTGAAGTCGCCCAACATGAAAAAGCTCTTTCCCGTCAGCCGCAATGCTTCCGGTTGCGCCGGATACGGCTTCAGCTCTTCAATCACAGCCTTATACTGTGCGCGGTTGTACATCTCCTCGGCGTGAGGCAATTGAGCAATTGCCGCCGCCAAACTGCTAACGATCAGACCGAACACAATCAGCAATCTCATCGGTAAAGGAACCTTAACCTCATGTCCTATCTGATGCATTGCCAACAAAATAAGGCGCAGTCGGAATGAAAAATGGTTCACAGGGAGCAAGTTTGTTCAAGCCTTGTAAACCTCTCCACAGTGTATACCGTATCCGGGATGGCCTTCCCTTTACAGACGTTTAACTCAATGTTTACGCACATTTACAAATGGCGGTTACGTTTGCAGGGTCAACATCGTCTTGACTACTTAAGCCTTTCGCAGTTTAGAAGCAGATTCGCTCAGAGGCTGGGTATCCAGGGTATTCCACGTGTGAATTTTGTAAGGGAAGGTGTGTATGCAAAGGAAGCTAATGAGGTTCACCCGAGTGCTGCTTTACATGGCGTTGGCCGCCGGCGCGGCGTTCGCGCAAG
This sequence comes from Bryobacteraceae bacterium, assembly GCA_025350445.1. The sequence continues at coordinate 4,103 of JANXXV010000920.1, forward strand.
ATACCGCCGCAAAATCGGTACGCGTGATTGGAGAAGTAACTGCCGCCGATGGAGCCTCTCTGACGATCAAGACCGACGCTGGCACCTCCACCATTGTAATGCTCGACGAAAAGACTATCTTCCAGCGAATACCGCCGGGTGAAACGGACGTGACGAAGGTCACCAAGATCGAATTAAAGGACGTCGGAGCGGGGGACCGCGTACGGACCCGAAGCCGCGTTGGCGACGACCAGAAGCCTGGACCCGCCGTTTCGGTGCTGGTGATGAGCAAGGCGGATCTTGCCAAGAAACAGGAAGTCGAGAAGATGGAGTGGCAGCGGCGCGGCG
>JANXXV010000967.1 GCA_025350445.1 Bryobacteraceae bacterium
CAATCCGGCCGGCTACATTGCCGGCAGCACGCTCGGGACCGACGCGCGGCGGCCCTTCCAGCCCTACACCAGCATCATACAGAGCACCTTCTCGGGAAATTCCTGGTACAACTCGCTTCAGATGAGCCTGGAGAAGCGTCTCTCGCACGGCTTCACAATCCTCGCCAACTACACTTATTCGAAGAGCACCGACGACATTCCATTCGGCACGGACAACACGTCGCCCCAGTTGAACGCGGTGATCGCGAAGTCACCCTACACTTCAAATTTCAAGAGTCTCGATAAAGGCCCGTCCGACTTCGATTATCGCCACGTCTTTGTCGCGTCCTACGTGTGGCAGCTGCCGGCGCTCACCGGAACAAACCGCTTCGTCCGGACCGCCGCGGGCGGCTGGCAGTTTAGCGGCATCTGGAGCGCTCAAAGCGGAATACCGGTCAGCATCTCCGCCGGCCTCGACCGGTCTCAAACCGGTATCGGATTCGACAAGGGGCAACTGGTGGCTACGAATCCTTATGGGCCGGGCGCTTGCCAGAACCGGGCGCCGTGCGTCGACGCGCTGATGCCCTCGGCTTTTGCGCTGCCGGCGCTGGGCACATACGGAAATCTCTCGAAGGGAGCTTTGCGGGGTCCGGGGCTATTCAACACCGATTTCGGCCTGTTTAAGAGCTTCGCTATCCGGGAACGCTTGAGCATGCAATTCCGCGCGGAATTCTTCAACTTTTTCAACCGCGCTAACTTTAACGCTCCGGGCAACACAGTCAGTTCGGGTAATTTCGGAGCCATCCTGAGCGCGCGGGATCCGCGTATCGGGCAGCTAGCCCTCAAGGTGAACTTCTAAACCTAAAAACGGCAGTTGGTTGCGCCTAAAACCCAAGACACCCATTGCCCTCAACTAATTTGGAGGCACTGAGCTTTTCACCCAATAGGTGAACTGCGCAGCAGTTGAAAGTATCTGAGTCGACAGGGACAATCCGCGCTCGAACAGTCCAACTGCCGTTTTTAGGCTAAACGGAACGATCGGGGGTGAGTCTTACTTCGGCAGGCCGGAGGTGTGGTTCGGGAATCCCTGCTATATAAAGCGCAGCCAGAAACTGCATCCTCCAAAAGTGGGCAGGTAAGGAAAAGCCGACGCAATAGCTGCCGCATGCTCCATGCCTAGATAGTGCGCGGCCAGCATTACCTCTACGCGGGGGTTGAAGAGCAGAAAAGCCAGCAAAAAATACTGTTCATTCCAAAACAAACGGTGATCCACCACCCAGCCGCGCGGATAGTCGTTCGGCAGGAAAATATCGTGAAAGTGTACAATCACACCGGCGCGCAGGCGAGGCAGAATGTGGAAGAAGATGTAGTTCACATCGGAATCGATCTTGCCAACATGGGTGCTGTCGACAAACAGGATATCGTTCGGCTGAAGGCTCTCAAATTCCGAAACCGGCACCGATTGCAGCGGCAAATGAATCAGCTCATCCAGACCCGGCATGCCATTTTTCAGTGCGGCCATGGGGTAGGGCTCGATACACCGGACGCGGGTGTCCTTATTGAACCCGGCCGCCCGGGTGGAGACCATGGTGGAGTATCCGGCGCCTATCTCCAGCACTTGCTTTGGTTGCGCCATGCGAATCATCGAATGGTAAAAAGCAGCGTCGGTGCTATTGAATTGCGAATTGGTCCAGAAGTAACCGGATTCGCTCACCTGCTTCGACGGTGTATCTTTCATCTCGTCGGCCCAGGAAGCCAGCTTGCCGAGAAGCTCAAGCTGGCCGGTAACATTCAGATCCCATCCGGGGATTTCGTCAAAACGCCGGGTCCAGACCTCTTCAGTCAAACGGGCTGTATTCGGAATCGGGCTATAGAAGTGGTCGGGCAGGACGTGAAAGCCCATTGACTGCGCGTGCTGGAAGAATTCCGCCGCCGCCTTTGCGTCCTGGTATCCATGCCGGACCAGAACGGTCAGCATAGCCCCCAGCATCTCTTTCCGTTCTTTCGAATCGAGCCCAGACATCAGGAAACCAGTCAGCGGCGGGTAGTAGCGCCCGAAAAGTTCCCGCAGCTTGGGCCGCAGATAAGAGCTGAACGGAATTGTCACGTCTACATTGTAAGCGGCGGCGCCGGAGGCTTTTGCAAGACATTCGCGCACTTCCGTGAATCGCCGGAGCGGAGCCCCGGCGGCGGCCCCCCGGGACGCCGAAACTTCCAGGGTTGGGGGGGGCGTAAAAAAAAAATAGAAAGTAAATGGATGCAACAACGTCCATGTTTTGACCATAAGATGGCGCATTCACTTCGGCGCAATCCGCCGGCCACAAATGATCGTATTCCTAGAGAGGGGAACATGAATTCATCAGCCAATGAGAAACCGGAACAGTCACGGCGCAGTTTTTTCGGAAGCTCCGTCAAGATAGTAGGCGCGGGGGCAATCGCCGCAACTCTGGGGGCGCAAACAACCAAGGCTCCGTCCGATGTCGATCTTTTGAACTACGCTCTTACCCTGGAAAATCTCGAAGCGGCCTTTTACGTACAAGGCCTAACGAAACTGATGGCATCCGATTTCGCCTCCAGTTCGCTATTACAGAAGCTGGGCAGCGGCGTCACAGGTACGGTGATGAGCTATCTGCAAGCTATCCGTGACGACGAAGTCGCTCACGTCAATACCATCACAACCGTTATCAAGTCGCTGGGCGGAACACCCGTCGCGGCATGCTCCAGCTACAACTTCACCTATGTAACCGCGGACGATTTTCTGAAACTGGCGGTCACGCTGGAAGACACTGGAGTTTCAGCATACGACGGCGCGATTGCATTAATCCAAAACCGCGATCTTCAGACCGCGGCAGCTACAATCGCCACCGTGGAAGCGCGCCACGCTAGTTACTTACGCTTATTGAACGGCATGATTCCGTTCCCGGCTCCGTTCGACACAACCAGATCGCAGGCGGACGTCGTCGCTTTGGTAACTCCGTTTCTGAGTAAAGATTGTCTAACCGCTGTGCCGCCTGTGGTGACACCGCCGGCCACTGTAGTTACAAAGGCCGTAGCGAATCCAAAGAGTGCCACCGTCATCAGTTCCACCATCCTCGATGGAAGCGCCTCGGTGTCCTTCGATGGGAAGCCGCTTACCTATGTGTGGACCAAAGCGGCGGGTGGGAAGAACGCCGCTATCCTAAATGCCAACACCGTCAATCCGCAGGTCCAGTTCGGTGAAGGATTCGGATATTACAACTTCACTCTCACGGTGACCGACAGCGCGGGCACGACAGCCACCGATCAGACCAGCATATTCTACGCCGGCCGTTAGACTGCCCACGGCGCAGGCTTGCTTGGATGAGTAGGCCTGCGTGCGGATTTCCCGCAAAATCCATCTGCATCCGGCAATTGCCCGTCGGCTGTCAGGCCGAGGCAACTTTGGGGCATTGCGCGGGATCCAAGATCACTCACAAACATATATCCGCGCGCATACGGGAAGTGCCTTGTTGGTTCCGGCTGCGCCGGGTTAGGAGCCGGTGCAGCACTTCTACAGAAAATTAGCTCGCGCGGCGAAAACCGTGGATTGGCGCCGCTGCTCCGGTGGCGCGGGCAGGCCGTTGATGTGTGCCGCAATCTCAATTAGCCCGAATTGCTCTACTTCTCCAGATACCGTTAGCAACGGTACTTCGCGCAATTGCGGCGGCAGGCGAACCGCAAAGACCTCCAGCAGAACCGGGCCGGCTTCCGTTTGCGTCACCGCGAACACTGACCGGCGGTTCCGCAGTTGCGAACGCACGAACTCCAAGGGAAACGCCGCCGCGGCCCGCATGCCCGCATGTCCGCGTACCGCGCCATTCTCATCCCGCACTTGAACCCACGCGATGCGGTGCTTGCTCTCTTGGCGCACTCGTCTCAGCAGGGTATCCATCTGCTGGATATTTACAGCCTCGCCAGAGCGGATCGACACGTCGAGGCGGGCCGCATGCGCCGCGAGACTCCTCCGAACCTGCTCGATTGCCGCTGGCTGCCCGGCCTTGCGGTAGCGGGAAAAAGCGCCGCCTGCAACCAGCGCCAAAACGAGGGAGATAGCAAGCACCCGGTTCATGATTACCTACTCGCCTGGGCTTCTGCCGAAACCACCGTGTCCGCCCGGACCGCCATGTCCGGCGCCAAAACCGCCGTGGGAGGAACTCAATATGGTTTGCTGCGCCGTCGTTAGGCTGGCGTAGAATGCCGCATCGGCCTTATTCTGAATCGCCGAGATCTGCCCGGTGGCTGTTCCGATAGAGGCGGAAAGCTGATCGATGATGGCGGTGGAGTTGGTCTTGACAGCGGCTTGCAGCGAAGTCCGGTAGCCGCTAAGGCTGGTCTGCAAGGGCGTGATGGCGGTCTGGGCGTTGGTGAAGATGGTGGTGGCCTGGCTTGCCTGCGCGGTTGTCAGCGTTAAGAGAGAGGTCAGGCGCGCCACTTTGTTTGCGACCATCGTTGCGGGATCGGGTGGCGTGTGCGCGGTGAGATCTCCGAATGGCTGCGCCATAATTGCGCCCGATAGTAAGGCGGCCAGAGCTGTACTCTTTAGAATTGTTTTCATGGTGTTGTCTCCTGTTGTTTCCCGTTATGCTTCCGGGGACACTACCAAGAACGCGTGCCGCAGGGGAAACGTTGCCACGCAGAGTGCGATTCTTACACGGTTTAACAGAGAGTTTACGCGTGGTTTACGTCCGGTGGCGCCTACGGGGTGAACCGGTAGCCTTTGCCGCGAATGGTGCGGATGTGCTCAGGCAATTGCGGATTCTTTTCCAGCTTCTGGCGCAACCAGACGACGTGAACGTCAATGGTGCGGGACGACACATCACTGTTGTATTCCCACACGTTTTGCAGTATTTCCTCGCGCGGCACTACGCGTTCACGGTTGTCAACCAGGTACCGCAGCAGTTGCAATTCCTTGGCTGCGAGACTCACCGGGTGATCTCCTACTCTGACTTCGCCGCGTTCGAAATCCACGGCGACATCGCCAAACTGAAAGGTGCGAACCGGAATCCGATTCTCTTTCTGCACGCGGCGCAACAGCGCTTCTACTCTGGCCAGCAGTTCAGAAGGATCGAAGGGTTTAGTGAGATAATCGTCAGCCCCCAGTTTCAGCCCGACCACCCGATCGATCACCTGCGTCTTCGCGGTTAGCATCAGGATGGCCAAATCCGCGCCCTTTTGGCGTAACTCGCGGCAGACGTCGAGGCCGCTTTTCTTCGGCATCATTACGTCCAGAATGACGAGGTCGAAGTGGCGCGCGAGAGCCTTGGCCAGGCCCGCTTCGCCGTCGGCGGCGGAGTCCACTTCGTATCCGGCCCCGGTTAGAAGATCGGTGACCGTGATCACGAGCCCTGGTTCATCTTCAATTAATAGAATGTGCGAAGTCATCCTGCATCTCCGGCGGCGCAGCGGGAATCCGAACGATAAACTCGGTCCCGTTCATTGGCTTGCTCTTGACTTCGATTGAGCCGCCATGCGCCTCGACAATCTTCTTCACTAGAAAAAGCCCTAAGCCAGAGCCATGCGCCTGGTCCTGCACGGCGCGCTGCCCGCGGAAGAACGGATCAAAGATATGTTGTTGTTCCGCCTCTGGGATTCCCGGACCGCGATCGGCGATGCGTATCTCCACAGATTGCCCGTGCTCGCCGTGGTTGAGTGAGGCGGATACGCCAATCCAATTGCTGCCCTCGGTTCCATACTTAAGAGCATTGTCCACCAGATTTTGTAAGGCTTGTTGCAGCGCTAGTTCATCGGCCATCACCAGGGGAAGACCAGGAGCAATCTGTTTCTCAACGACGACTGGAACGCCGCC
>JANXXV010001003.1 GCA_025350445.1 Bryobacteraceae bacterium
CCGCCTTCCAACTTCGCGATATCCGCGAGCAGTTCATCGGCGTATTGCGTGATGCGGAAGAACCACTGCTCCAGTTCGCGCTGAATCACCGGCGTTGTCTCGTGCCGCCAGCAGCAGCCGTCCACCACCTGCTCATTTGCCAGCACCGTAGCGCATTCCGGACACCAGTTCACCAGCGCCTTCTTGCGATACGCAATGCCGCGCTCCAGCATCTTCAGAAAGAACCATTGGTTCCAACGGTAATACTCGGGTTCGCAGGTGGACACTTCCAAATCCCAGTCGTAGCTGAAGGCCATGCGGTTATGCTGGCGCTTCATGGCGGCGATATTTTCAAGCGTCCACTCGCGCGGATGGCGGTTGTTCTTGATAGCGGCGTTTTCGGCCGGAAGTCCGAACGCATCCCAACCCATGGGATGCAGCACGTTGAAGCCCCGCATCCATTTGTACCGGGCCAGTGCATCGCCAATTGCGTAGTTTCGCAGATGCCCCACATGCAGCGTGCCGCTTGGGTAGGGAAGCATCTCCAGGACGTAATACTTCGGCTTCGTGCTGTTGGCCTCGGGCTTGTACAGAGGCTGGTTCTCCCACCTCTGGTGCCACTTCATTTCGATTAGATTGTGGTCGTACTGCTTTTCCGGCATAGTGTTTTCAGTGTTTCCAGGTTGCTGCGCTCGTCGCCTTCGTCATCGACAGGCGTTTCCAGGATGAACGCCTTTTCACGCAGTTTCGGATGGGTTAGAATGCGGCGAAACCCTTCAATCCCAATATAGCCCTGTCCGATATGTTGATGGCGATCTACACGGGAACCGAGCGGCGTTTTGGAATCGTTCGCGTGAATCACCTTCACGTATTCCATCCCCAGAACGGCTTCCGCCGCTTTCACCGTGGCCTTCAGGCCCTCCGCGGTCGCAACGTCGTAAAGGCCGCTTTCCAAACAATGCGCCGTGTCAAGGCAATAGCCTATGCCGAACTCCACCCGCAATTGCGCCTGTTCGCGGATCGCCGCCAACTCTTCAAACCGGCTACCGATCGACGCGCCGGAACCAGCCGTGTTTTCCAGCAGTATCCGCAGGGTGCCGCTGTGGAGCCCTGCCGCTGCTTCCTCCAACCCGAGCACAATGGCCGCCATTCCTTCTTCCACCGTCTGCCCTTTGTAGTTGCCTGGATGCATCACCAGGTAGTCGGCATTGATCGCAATCCCGCGTTGCAGTTCCCCGCGAAACGCCGCAATCGAGCGCTCGCGAATCACCGGATCGAATGAGGCAAGATTGATGAGATAGCTATCGTGAATCACTAATGGACGAAGATCGTATTGCCCGCGTGTCCGCTGCAGCATCCGGATGTCGAACGGATCCGGCTCCGTCGCGCGCCACATTCTCGGGCTGGCCGAGAAGATCTGAAACGTGTTCGCTCCCAACTCGTGAGCGCGCTGGGCGGCCTTGTCGAGCGAGGCGGAAATGGATGTGTGCAGTCCGAGGCGCAAAGGGAGTTTCTATCCTAACATTGAGGAATTCGACTTGAAATCCCGGTCTCGCTTTTGGGTGCTGTCTTTAGTCTTTGAATACGCCGCGAATGCCCGGGAACTGCACCCGTCTCCGGTGAACCGGCTTTGGCCTTAACCGGCGCGGCTGAAGCGGCGCGCGGGGCCGCCCTGTGTCCAGGGTTTTACCCAGGGTTGTAGCCGGGGTCGAAGCTTCCACTGTCAGCGCGCTCATCTTAAATGCACGTCGGCTTATCTGGTTGTCCTGACAGTAGGCTTCCTGCGTCTTGTAACTCTTAACCCCCCGTGCTTGTCCCCACATTTCCGCCGCGGAGGGGAGGTACAATCCAGACAGCAGTAAACCCGCGCCTACTGATGTCATGCGTCAAGTGTGACCGATCGGTTCAATGAGTACAATCGGGCAGACGCCTTAACGAAATATGGTAATCTCTATAGAGATAGAGGAGTTCCCCGTATGATCGAAACTGCCACGCCCCTGCGCCAGCAGACAGCCGAGGAATATGACGCCACCGTCCGGGCTGATATCGAGCTTTTTCGCGAGCAGGCCGAAGCGCACACCGCCGGCAAGCTGACCGTCGACGAGTTCCGCGCATTCCGTTTGCGGAGAGGCGTTTACACGCAGCGCCAAGTAGGCGTTCACATGATTCGGACCAAGGTTCCGGGTGGAATCTTGACGGCCCGGCAAATGGAACAGATGGCTCGCGTGGCCGATGAGTTTGGAAGCGGCCGCGGGCATTTGACCACGCGCCAGAATATTCAGTATCACTTCGTCCCATTGGCCCAAGTTCCGGCGCTTCTGCACATGCTGGCCGATGTACGGCTTACTACCCGCGAGGCGTGCTACAACACCGTCAGGAACGTCACCGCATGCCCCACGGCTGGCCTGACCCACAACGAAATTTTCAATATTAATCCTTATGCACAGCGGCTCGCCTACGCGTTCCTGCACCGGGAACTTACCGATAGCATGCCGCGTAAGTTCAAATTCGCACTCTGCGGATGCGCCAAGGATTGTATGCTCGGCGCAATCCACGATATCGGCGCGCGGGCAGTGATCCGGGAAGAAAACGGCGTCCAGAAGCGAGGCTTCCGGCTGGTGGTTGGTGGTGGATTAGGGCCACTGCCCAATGAAGCCGCCGTACTGGACGAGTTTATCCCGGAAGAGCGCCTGGTGAATCGTGCGGAAGCGGTTCTGCGAATCTTTAATAAATACGGCAACCGCAAGAATAAGAACAAGGCCCGTCTGAAGTTTGTGTTGCGCGAGCGCGGCCTGGAATGGTTGAAGGCGGCGATCGACGAAGAGTATCAGGACATTCTAACGAACGGCGGAATTCCTACTCCGGAGAGCGTTCCGGAAGGGTTTGGGGGTTTTGAAACGAATCCGCAGCCGGTGGGAAGCGGGGCGCTTCTGCCTGTTCTGGGGGGCAGTCCCGCTCCAGACGAGGAATTTGATCGTTGGCTCGAAACGAATGTGGCCGATCAGCGCCAGCCTGGCTATGCAATCATGACCGTGAAATGCGATCAGGGAAATCTCACCGGCAATCAAATGCGGGGCTTGGCTAAGATTGCCACTGATGCCGGCGACGGAAAACTGCGTTTCACTATCGATCAAAACGTTGTGCTCGGTTTCATTCCGGTAGCCAATCTGCGCCGGGTCTATCTGGCGCTGCGTAATCTCAGCCTTGCCGGGGCTGGGGCTGGAGAAGTGGACGACATCACCACCTGTCCGGGAGCGTGGACGTGCAATCTTGGGCTGACGAAATCCATGACTCTAGGCGCCGCCTTGAGTGACGCCGTCCGCGGCTACAAAGATAGAGCGGTGCGGAAGCTTTCCATCAAGATTAGCGGCTGCCCCAATTCTTGCGGGCAGCACTGGATCTCCGATTTTGGCTTCTACGGCAATGCCAGGAAAATTGGCGGGCGCGAGCTTCCCTACTACCAGATGATGTTAGGCGGAGGGTACGACGAAACCGGCGTGATTCGCTTTGGGTTGGCTGTCAGCAGTCTTCCCGCGCGTCTGGCCCCGGTGGCGATTCGTCGCGTTATTGATCACTATTTGGAAAACCGTGCGAAGAACGAAACATTCCGGTCATACGTTTTGAGAACGAAGATCGAGCATTTCAGGGCAATGGTAGCCGACTTGGCTAAACCGGCCGATCTCTTCCCGGAGATTTATAAAGATTGGGGCGACGCTGAGGATTACTCCCTACAGCTTGGCCGTGGTGAGTGCGCGTCCTAAACTTCCGCCGGCATTAAAAAACGCCAAACCTGGGTAACCGGATTTGGCGTTTTTTGCATTCCGCCGCGCCGGGAATTCTTAGCGCTCTGCGTTCGCGGCGCCTCAAAAGGCGCGCCGTTCACCCTGGTCTGTAACGGCAGCGTGATGGAATTATCCACCAGTTCGGCCATCGTTCGGATCGGCAATCCCTCGGCTTCTTTCATGAAAGTGAGGTGTTCGGGAAGCGCTCCGAAGTCGATTCTCAGCCAATCGCCAGCCCTAACCTGTTCGGTTGCAATAAGATTCGACATCGGCTGCACCAGCAGACGCTCAATGGCGCGCTTCAGGTGCCGCGCACCGTACTTCACGTCCGTACCTTCCCGCAGCAGAAACTGCTTGGCGCTATCGGAAGCATGGAAGATGAAAGCCCGATCCGGAGACGAATTGAAAATTCTCTGCTGCACCATATTCAGTTCGATATCGAGAATCCGCTTCAGTTCCGCATCGCCCAGCGGCTTGAACACTACCACTTTGTCCAGGCGGTTCATGAATTCAGGCGTGAACTTGCGGCGAGCCGCTTCCAAACCACTCTTTGCCACCTTGGCATTGAGCTTTTCGTCCTGCGGGCCGGTTCCGGCTTCTTTGGGCTCGGCGCCCCGGAAGCCGAGCTTCGGCGATACCAGCGAGCTCATTTCCGCCGCGCCCAGGTTGCTGGTCATGAAGATCAATGCCCTGGAGAAATCAACCTTACGGTTGTCGCCCAGCGTCAACGTTCCTTTGTCCAGAATGCCCAACAGCAGGTTCCACAGAGCATCGCTCGCCTTCTCGATCTCATCGAAAAGCACGAAACTGATCTTCATCGTGTCGGTGTGATGTTGGTTAATCACTTCCTGGCTCAGCAGCGGATGGGTTTCCCGATGCCCAAGATAGCCGGGAGGCGATCCGATCAACTTTGCGATTTCATGGCTGTGCTGGAACTCGGCGCAATCGATCTTGATCACCGCACGGGGATTCTTCACCAGCGCTTCCGCGGTTGCTTCCACAATGCGCGTCTTTCCGGAGCCGGTCGGGCCCAAAAAGAGAAAGTTTCCGATTGGCCGTCCGGGAGCGCTCATGCCAGTAAGGTTCATCTGGTAGATATTGACGATTTGCTGGATCGCCTCATCCTGACCGACAATCAGTTTCCGCAAGCTGGACTCGAGGGTTTCCGCCTCTCTTCCTGTCTTGCTCGGATCTAGTGCCATATTTAAACGGCCCATCGTATTCTCCCTTCAGCGCCACTCTCGCGGCGCCTCTGCCTTTTTACTGAGCAACTATAGTGCCAGTTCTATCGATTCCCTCAAATTGTGCCAAACATTATGGTTTGCTAATCCGGCGGTTCACTTTTCCGGTCTGGACGGTCTCATTTCGACACGGCTAATCAGTGTGCGTTCCGGCATCGCCAATACATCCATAACCACCTGGGCTACGTCCTCCGGCGCTATCTTCCAAGCTGCGCGCTTCGTCCTGGGACTGAACCCCGTGTCTACACTTCCAGGCATCACATACGTGACGCGGATGTTATCGTTGCGGTGATCCAGCATCAGGGCTTCGCTAAAACCGTTCAACGCAAACTTCGAAGCATTGTAGGCGGCGCCACCGGCAAAGGGATTCTTTCCGGCCAGACTACTTATGTTGATGATCGAACCGCCACCCCGGCTTATCA
>JANXXV010001005.1 GCA_025350445.1 Bryobacteraceae bacterium
AACCAAGCCGCACAGTGATGGCCATCCCCAGGCGTGCCGGCGATCCTTCCTCTATTGAGCACGTAATCTACATCATCAAAGAGAACCGCACCTACGACCAGGTGCTGGGCGACGTTGCCAAAGGAAACGGCGATGCTTCGCTAGTGATGTTCGGACAGGAAGTGACGCCCAATCATCACAGGCTCGCCGAAGAATTCGTCTTGTTCGATAACTTCTACGCCACCGGCGGAAACAGCGCCGACGGCCACCAGTGGGTGACCCAAGCCAATGAAGTGGATTACTGCCTGTGGCCCGGTTACGCCGGCCGCAGTTATCCCTTTGATGGCACCGATCCCATCGCCTATTCCGACGGCGGCTTCCTCTGGGATCTGGCGCTCAAGCAAAAGAAGAGCGTGCGCATCTTCGGGGAGTACGCGGGCCGCATCGCAGAGAAGATTAGCGAACGGACCGAACTGTTGCAACGTTGGGGCAAAGGCGAGACATTCCTGACGCAATGGAACATCACCGCGCCCATCGCGAGCGTCAACGCCTTGCTCGCCAGAAACTATCCGTCCTATTCCCCAGCCATACCGGACGTAGTCCGCGCCGGCATCTTTCTGGACCACCTGAAAACCTGGGAAGCCGCGGGATCCATGCCAAGCCTCACCATCGTGCAATTGCCCAGCGACCACACCTTCGGCACCACTCCCGGCGCCAGCAGTCCGAAGGCGATGCTGGCTGATAACGACTACGCGTTGGGCCAAATCGTGGACGGTCTTACGCACAGCCCGTTCTGGAAGAAGATGGCGATTCTGGTGGTGGAAGACGATGCGCAGAATGGCGTCGATCATGTAGACGGCCATCGCACCGTAGCCCTCGCCATCAGTCCATACATCCGGCGGGGTACCGTGGACTCCACCTTCTATGCGCATCAAAGTATGCTCAAAACTATCGAGCTGATTCTGGGGCTTCCCGCTTTGTCGCTGTTCGACCTGATCGCCAGCGACATGCGCGCCAGCTTTACCGATGAACCCGACTACCGTGCCTACACCGCGCTCCGCCCCACCCAGTCGCTGTTTGAAACGAATCCCAAGGCAAACTCACTCAATGGCGACGAACGCAAAGGCGCGACCGCTTCCGCAAAGATGCGTTGGGACGTTCCGGACGCCGTTCCTTCCGCGAAGCTGAATCGTATCCTGTGGCATTCCATCCGCGGCTGGAATACACCGTATCCAGGCACCAGGCGCGCCGTCTTCTCCCCGCTGAGTCTTGACACGGACGACGGCGACGACGAATAACACCTACCGGCAGGCAACGCTTCCAAGCTTCAAGTCCATTGAACAGTCGGCCTTGTCCACCTGTTTCTCGGTGCGCATCCGCAGCCGCCAGCCCGTGCCCTCCCGCGTCATCAGCCCGTAAGAAAAACCGTCGAAGCTTTCCCCCTGGGCCACCGTGCGGCTCGCCAACTTTGTCCCCGCCAGTTCGCCCGGCAGCGGGTTGGCCAGTTTCGTGCCGCTATCGCCCACCACAAGTTGCGGCGGCAGGTTTGCGGACTTCTCAAAGCTCAGCAATTCGAATAGGTGAATGTGACCCGCCACTATCAGCGAGATGTCCGACTGCTTCAACCCGGCTTGGTCCCAGGCCGCCTCCAGCGTGGCGCTGGACGGCGTTGGCTTGCCGCCCACCGCCCGAAAAGCCCATACCGGATGATGCAGCAACAGCCACCCGCCGTCCACTCCCTGCGTAACAATGCCGCGCATCTGCCGCGAGTATTCCTTCACTTCGCGCGCCGTTGCCCTAGTATCGTTGGCCATGGCGCTATCCATCACCGCAAAGCGCTGCTTCCCCAGCTTTACTACATAAGGATCGGTGAACGGCGAGGCGCACGGCGAAAGCTGCGCCAGCTCGCGCGGGTCCAGAAAGAAGTAGAAGCCCTGCCACGCGCGGCCGCAGTCTTCGTGATTGCCGCGCACGAAAATCCACGGCGCCGCCGCCAGCAGGCTCGCCGCGGGCGTAAAGAAATCGGCGTCCCAGGCGTCCCAACCGTAGCCGTACACCGTGCCGCACTTGCCCGGATCCGGACACGGAGTCTCACGATAGAGATAGTCGCCCACATGAATCACCAGATCCGGTTTCTCCGCCGCCGCCGCCCCGGCTACTTGCGCGAACGGCCATTTTTTCGGATCTTCGCAATTTTGGATCTCGCTCCTCCCATCGGCCAGCCGGGCCGCCGGCGACAGTTGCGCGTTATCCTTCACCCGGCAGCCGGTGTCGCCGATGATCACAATCCTGCGCGGGTCCGCCACCGGCAAAGCAAGCGTCTGCCATTGGCCCGCCAACTCTACCGATGCCGCCTTCACCGCCTTTGCAATCGGCGCCTCGCATACGTGTACCGGAAAGGCTGCGGAAGGGTTGTCGACACGGGCATGCATGTCCGAGGCGTGTCCATCGAGCTTGATCCGCGGACAGCCGGTCCTGCTGTCCATAATCACCCGCGCCACTGCACCCGCCGGTCCCAACTCCACCCACGCCGGCGTCAGGTTGGCGGCACTCAACGTGGCAGTAGCAAGCGCCAGCGCAAAACAAGGTAACGCATGAAGACGATTCATAGATTGTCCTCTATTATGGCCGCAGCGTCATCAAAGGTCTTCACTTCCGCAGTTTGCGCAACGGCCAAGTCAGCGCCCGCCCCAGCCGGAACGAAACGGAACCGGTAATCCCAGTGATTGCTTCAGAAAAGTCCAACTCGCGCTCATAAAGAAACCGCAACTGCGCATTCCGGCGTTCATTTATGATCTGCAGCGCCTCCACGTCCGCTTGCCGCAGCGTATAGCCTGGCTCCAGATGCGCGGGCAGCGGCCTTGGAACATAAACGGTTCCGTGCGGCTGCGCCGTTTCCTCCGGCGGACGCTCTTTCGTATAGAAGTAAACCGCAAGCGAACGCCGCGAAACATGCGCCATCTCCGGCGGCAGCGTAATCGGCGGAAAGCCATGCCAGGAATGCTCGGTCGTCTCAAACAGCACTGCCCGGTTCGCCAGCGGAACTACAATCTTTGTACCGCCCGCCTCGGGGTTCCACGGATCTTTATGCAATTCCAAGCACCCGCCCCAGTTGGTCTGCCATTCCGCATTCAGAAACACAATCAGGTTCAACCGCCGGTGCAGCAGCCGCGTGGGATGGAAATTGAAATCGACATGCAGATCCAAATCCTGCCCGTCCAGATTCTCATGCGTGCCGCCCCCCACATAGTCGGGATCGTAAAGCAAATTCGAAATCCCCGCAATCCGGCTGATAGTAGCCAGGAAGCCCGCACTGCGCATCATAGAATCGAATTCTATATAGGCGCCGCCGATCCGCGAAATCCGCGGCACTGCCGCTTTGCGCCCGGCCACGCCCAGTTCGTTAATCGCCTTCCGCTCATCGAAGGCGGGAAACTGCGCCATCAGACGCTGGCAGAATTGCGCGTCCAGAAAATCATCCACCACAATGTGACGGAACGGTTGGGCATCCGCAAAATCGCGGGTAAGGTCCGCGGCCCGTTCATCGAAGTTCGGCTGAAGCAACTGCTGCACTGTTCCAGAATATCGGATCGAACCCGCTTGATCGCCGGCCAGCCCCATAGTCAGGACCGCTTCGTCTGTTTCCTGGCGCGAACCGGCCCCACAATGTTCTTGCTGCTTGGACTCGAAGCCGCCACCACCGCAAACGCCGGCTTCCGGCTCAGCAACTTCAGCAGCGCGCCGACCGGGTTCTCCTGCTCCACCGGATGCCGCAGCGGCAAGTCCGCACGCACCTGGTATTGATTGCGTCTGCCAACCTTCGAATGTTTCAAATACCCCCCGGCAATCAGATCAGCCACAATCCGCTGCGCAGAACGCTCCGTGATCCCCACCTGCCCCGCCACGTCGATCATCCGGATGCTGGGGTCGGCTGCAATGCAAAGGAATACGTGGCCGTAGTTGGTGAGGAAAGTCCAGTTTTCCATCTCTTCTCCATCTTGCCATAACACCGGAAATAAGATACGACTTGCAAAGCACGATATATATGTCGTATATTGATTTTGAGGAGAAAGACTTTGTCGAACAAAACCAACATCACCGTGGCCCACGGCGACGGCATCGGCCCGGAGATCATGCAGACCACGCTCGACATCATCCGCGCCGCCGGCGCCCAGATTGATATCGAGGTCATCGAGATTGGCGAAAGCGTTTACCAGCGCGGCTTCACCGCAGGGATCGAGCCCTCTGCCTGGGACTCACTGCGCCGCACAAAGGTCTTTCTGAAAGCGCCCATCACCACCCCGCAAGGCGGCGGCTTCAAGAGCCTGAACGTCACAGTCCGCAAGACCCTCGGCTTGTATGCCAACGTGCGGCCCTGCGTTTCCTATCACCCTTTCATCTCCACCAAGCACCCGGTGATGGACATGGTGATCGTCCGTGAAAATGAAGAAGATGTTTACGGCGGCATTGAGCACCGCCAGACCGATCAGGTGACGCAGTGCCTGAAGCTGATCAGCCGCCCCGGTTGCGAAAAGATTGTCCGCTACGCCTTCGAATACGCGCGCCTGCACAACCGCAAGAAGGTCACCTGCTTCACCAAAGACAACATCATGAAGCTGACCGACGGCCTGTTCCATAAGGTCTTCGACGAAATCGGCGCCGCGTATCCGGAGTTGGAAAAGGAGCACTGGATCGTCGATATCGGCGCCGCCAAGCTGGCCGATACCCCCGAAATCTTCGACGTTATCGTGATGCCGAACCTCTACGGCGACATCCTCTCGGACGTGGCCGCGCAAATCGCAGGTTCCGTCGGACTGGCCGGCTCGGCCAACATCGGGGAGCAAGTAGCCATGTTCGAGGCGATCCACGGTTCAGCCCCGCGCCGCGCCGGACAAAATGTAGCGAATCCCTCCGGCCTGCTGCTGGGATCGGTGATGATGCTGGTCCACATCGGGCAGAACGAAGTGGCCCAGCGCGTCCACAACGCTTTCCTTCGAACGCTGGAAGACGGAATCCACACCTACGACGTCTTCACCGAAACGGTGAGCAAGCAAAAAGTGGGAACCCGGGAATTTGGCAACGCCATAATAGAGCGCCTGGGCCAAGTGCCGCGCCAATTGAAGCCGGTGCACTACAAAGCGCTCGACCGAGCCGTCCAGGCCCCCTTCATTCCCGCCCCTCCAGCCGACAAGAAAGTTGTGGGCATCGATGTCTTTCTCGATTGGCGCCAAGGCACCGCCGATGACCTCGCCGGACAATTGAAGCCCGTCGCCGCGGACGGATTCACCCTCTCCATGATCACCAACCGCGGCGTGAAGGTCTGGCCCGGCGGCATTCCGGAAACCTTCTGCACCGATCACTGGCGCTGCCGCTTTCTGGTGAACCCGGGCCAGGCCGCCACCCACCGCCAGATAATTTCCCTGCTGGGGCAGATTGAATCCGCAGGCCTGGATTTCATCAAGACGGAGCACCTCTGCACCTTCGACGGCGAACCCGGATTCTCAATGGGCCAGGGGCAGTAACCACAGCGCCGCGAATGCCCACGCGAACTCATTTGCAAGCCCTTGAAGCCGAAGGGATCTTCGTCCTGCGCGAGGTGGCTGCGGAATTCGAACGGCCCGTGCTGCTTTTCTCCGGCGGAAAAGATTCCATCGTCATCAGTCATCTGGCGCGAAAGGCATTTTGGCCGGGCCCCATCCCTTTTCCGCTGCTGCACATCGACACCGGGCATAACTTCCCGGAAACCCTGGAATACCGCGACCGCCGGATCGAAAAGATCGGCGCGAACCTGATTGTGCGCACGGTGGAGGAATCCATTCGCCAGGGCCGCGCCATCGAACAGCACGGTCCCAATGCCAGCCGGAATGCCTTGCAGAGCATCACCCTGCTGGATGCAATCCGCGAATTCCAGTTCGACGCGGCAATCGGCGGAGCCCGGCGCGACGAGGAAAAGGCCCGCGCCAAGGAGCGATTCTTCTCCCTGCGCGACGGCTTTGGCCAGTGGGATCCAAAAAATCAGCGCCCCGAATTGTGGTCCCTTTTCAATGGCCGGAAGACCGCCCGCGAACATTTTCGCGTATTTCCCATCAGCAATTGGACAGAGATGGACGTTTGGCAATATATCCATCAAGAAAAAATCGAAATTCCCAGTCTCTACTATGCCCACGACCGCCCCTGCGTGGAGCGCGATGGGACGCTGCTGGCTCAGTCGGATTTCATCGGCCTGCAAGGCGGGGAGCAATACTTCAGCCGCGGCATCCGCTTCCGCACCATTGGGGACATGACCTGCACCGGCGCTGTAATATCGCGGGCGTCCACGCTGGCGGAAATCATCCGCGAAGTAGCCGCCAGCAACGTCAGCGAGCGGGGCGGCCGCGCGGACGACCGGCTTTCCTCGGTCGCCATGGAAGACCGGAAGAAGGAGGGGTATTTCTAACCGCCATGGAATCGCCGCGGCCTATTCATCCAGTCTTAATAAACATAATCATCCGGATATGTGTTATCCTACGGATGTTGTAGTTGCGTCACTGTCCTTTCCGCTTCATCAGGCCCTTCGTCGCATACCTTTAGTTTCACAATTGCAGTATCCAAAATATGACCACTTTTTCAGAACTACCCTTGTCTGCATCGCTCCAAGAGCGCCTTTCCGCGGGCAATTTCAAGATCCCCACGCCGGTTCAGGCCGGCGCTATCCCCCCAGCGCTACTCGGTAAGGACGTTCTCGCGACAGCAAACACCGGTACAGGAAAAACGCTCGGATTTCTGATTCCCATCATTGAGCGGCTGGAATCTCAGCCAGCACAGGGAATTGAGGCACTGGTCTTAGTGCCCACCCGCGAACTAGCCATGCAGGTTCTCGAGGCATACACCGTTCTCCGCGGACGCACCAAAGGCGCGGACGCCGCACTC
>JANXXV010001011.1 GCA_025350445.1 Bryobacteraceae bacterium
TTGGCCCGCCGCTTCGTCTCCTCCGGCTGGTCTGTCAAACAAATGCACCGGACAATGATGCTCTCCAGTGCTTATCAGATGAGCGCCAAAACAAACGAAAAGGCTCTCAACGCGGACCCGGAAGACCGACTGCTGTGGCGCGTGAACCGGCGCCGTTTGGAAGCCGAAGAGATCCGCGATGCGCTTTATGCCGTAAGCGGCCAGTTGGATGAAACCATGGGCGGCACCATGTTGAAATTCAAAGAACGCGAATACGTCACCAGCACATCGAACCGCGACACCACCGATTACGATTCGCCACGCCGCGCCGTCTACATGCCAGTGGTGCGCAGTTCGCTCTACGACGTATTCCAGGCCTTCGACTTCGGCGATCCCAGTGTGATCAACGGCGATCGGCCGTCCACCATCGTTGCCCCGCAGGCGCTGTTTCTGATGAACGGGTCGCCGGTGCTGAAGACCAGCCGCAAACTGGCCGAACTGCTGATCGCGCAGTCGGTTGACCCCAGCGAGCGAATTGCCACTGTGTTTGAGCGCGCCTTCGGACGTCCGCCAACCGCGGATGATCGCACGCGCAGCATGGCGTTTCTTGCCAAGGCTAATCTGGCCTACACTCCGCACGAGGCCGACCCGAAAGCCCGCGAAGTGAAAGTGTGGCAAAGTTTCTGTAAGGCGCTGATGTCGGCGAACGAATTCAGTTACGTGGATTAAAGACATGAACAGTCATTGGAACAGTTTTGGAAAACGACCCACCCGCCGCGAAATGCTGCGTACCTCCAGCGCCGGCTTCGGCGGCCTGGCGCTCTCGGCCTTGCTGGGGCAGGAAGCGCTGGCCAAAGACAATCCCCTGGCGCCGCATGAGCCGCACTTCGCGCCCAAGGCCAAGCGGGTAGTGTTCCTGTTCATGCATGGCGGCCCTTCGCAAGTGGACACCTTCGATTACAAGCCGCTGCTCAATCGCGATAGTGGCAAACCGCTGCCGTTCGCCAAGCCCCGCGTGGTCTCCAGTGAGACGGGCAACCTGCTGCGCTCGCCGTGGACGTTCAAGCAATATGGACAAAGCGGGATGTGGGTCAGCAGCCTGTTTCCTCACGTGGCCGAATGCGTGGACGATCTATGCATGATCAATTCCATGGTCGGCTCCAATTCGCGGCACGGCGGCGCGCTGTTGGAACTCCACACCGGCAGTGACACGTTCGTGCGGCCGAGCATGGGCTCATGGGTTACATATGGGCTGGGCACGGAGAACCAAAATCTGCCGGGCTTCATCACCATCTGTCCCACGCTCACGCACGGAGGCGCGAACAATTGGAGTTCCGCATTTCTGCCTGCGGCGTTCCAGGGCACGCCCATCGGCAACGCTGGCGTCGGTTCAGAGAACGCGAAGATTCCGTTCATCACAAATACAGAAACGCCTCGCGATGTGCAGCGGCTGGAACTCGACTTCGCACAGGAAATGAGCCGCGAACAGATGCAGCACACCGGCCCGGATGCGGCGCTGGAAGGCCGCATCAATTCATTCGAACTCGCGTTCCGCATGCAGACGGCGGCACCGGAATTACAGGACTTGTCGAAAGAAACGGAGGCGACCCGGAAGCTGTACGGCCTGGACAATCCCCGTACCGCGAACTTCGGCCGTCAGTGCCTGATGGCCCGCCGCTTTTGCGAGCGTGGCGTGCGATTCGTGCAGGTGACCCACAGCTATAAGTGGGATCAGCACGACCGATTGCGCGAGGATCATGAACGAAACGCCGGCGAAGTAGATCAGCCAATCGCGGGATTCCTTAAGGACATGAAAGCCCGCGGGCTAATGAAAGACACGCTGATCGTATGGGGCGGCGAGTTCGGCCGCACACCCACGTCGCAAGGCAACGACGGCCGCGACCACAACCCGCAAGGCTTCACCATGTGGCTTGCAGGGGCGGGTGTAAAGCCCGGCTTCCGCTTCGGCGCGACAGACGATTATGGATACTACTCGGTGGAGAACAAAGTCCACTTCCACGATTTGCATGCCACCATGCTGCACGTTCTAGGCCTGGATCACCTGCGCCTGACGTACCGTTATGCCGGCAGAAATTTCCGGCTGACCGACGTACACGGCAATGTAGTGCAACAGTTGCTGGCGTAGTGGACGGCGGTCCCCCGGGACCGCGCCGGACGCCTTCGTCCGGCTTGCCCAGCGGCTACAAGAGAACGATCACCTGTTACTTCTTCGCCTTCAATCCAAAACAATATACGTTGGAATTGTGATCCACGGCAAACACCCGGCCATCCGAAACAGCCAGCCCGCTGAAATGCACCCAAGTCTCAAAAGCATTGCCACTATTGAAAAGCTCCTTGCCGGTTTTCGCATCCAGCGCGCGCAGCACCGCCGGTTGGGTGTTCAGAAGGCGCTTCTCCGCCCCACCCTTCTGCACCGCGTTCTCTCCGGTAGCCAGCGCGAAAACCACGCCGTTGACGATGATCGGCGGATCGGGAATATTGAAGTCGCCGGAGATCCACGCCGGCTCCAAAACCGGCTTCTGCGTCTTCGGGTCTTCGACTATTTTGAACGCCATGATGCTGCCGTGCGGCGTCTCTCCATTCGTAATTGGAAACCGCAAACCCTTTGCCGGCGGACCGCCCATGGGCGCCAATAGCCACGTTTTCCCGTCGCTATCGCGCGCCGTAGACATCGCGCCCCAAATGCCAAGGCCGGAGCAACACTGGTCGTCGTCGTTGCCAAGTTTCGCGGATGAATACAGGGATGTTTGATGATCCTTGCCGCCAAGCGAGTCCGCATCCAACAAATAAATCACCGCTTCCTTGGAAGCGCTGGCGATCAAATTCCGTCCGCCCCATCCGAAGAACACCGGGCTGCCCGCGCCGAGATCCAGATCCTTCTTATCGAGATAAACCCAGTTCGGCGGAAGATAATAATCCAGCAAATTCAGCTCGCTGACCGATGCCGCGACCACCGTGTTCGAATAGTCTCCGGCAATCGTATCGAACTTGCCGTCCGCCGTATTCCCATAGACGCGCCCATTGCCAATCACTGGACCGCCCCGGCCCCACAGCCCCGCGGTATTAGTGTTGGAGAGCAGCGCCTGCCGCACCACCGGATGATGCGGGTTCTTGATATCAATGGAATAAATTCCAGACAGTGCCGCGCCGCAGCCCTGCGCCAGTGTGGTGAAAATCTTATCGTCCGCCAGATTCAGGCTCAGCATCTTGGAAAACGGCGCAACGAATTGCATGGGTGCGAATCGTTGTGCGCCGCTGCCCAGGTCCAGACCGTAAAGCATTCCATCTCCGGACACCACGTACAGCGTATTCGTACGCCGGTCGATTACCGGAGTGGCGGTAATGCCGTTCGGGCACAGAAACGTTCCCTGGTATCCGTACTTTTTCGCGGTGGTGTGCGTCGGCAGGTTACGCGTCCAGGCAAGTTCCCCGGTATCCGTTTCAATGCCGAAAACATTGCCGTCAACGCCCGCCACATAGACCACATTCTTGATCCCGTGCGCGGTGGAAACTCCTCCGGCAACCACCGGCGCCGTCAGCGCGGATAGGCTGTAATTCTCGC
>JANXXV010000843.1 GCA_025350445.1 Bryobacteraceae bacterium
ACAAATATGTTTTTCAAGTGATGTCCTTCGTGAAACTCTTGAGTTAACTGTAAAGAAGCCGGCGCGAAGCCGGCTCCAGTAGGTTAAACGGCAGCCACATCCTCGGCCTGCAATCCCTTTGGCCCGCTCTTCACCGTGAACTGAACTCTGGCGCCTTCATCGAGTGAGCGATAGCCAGAAGCCTCAATAGCACTGAAATGCACAAACACGTCTTCTCCATTCTCACGCTGGATAAATCCAAAACCTTTCGCAGCGTTAAACCACTTCACCGTACCTGTTTCTTTCATTCACTAATTCCTTTTCTATAAAACTTTGATGCGTCCGGGACGCATAGGAAGAATACCATAAGCCCGGCTTCGGGTGAAGGCCCCGCTGGGTGCTAAACTGGTGGTTCAGCTTCCTTGAAGACCCCTTCCCGCAATGTCCCTGCTTATCAGTTGCCAGTCCATCAGCAAAACCTTCGGCGCCCGCCCGCTATTTGAAAATATATCACTGACCATATCGGAAGGTGAGCGCATCGGTCTCATTGGGCCGAACGGCGCCGGCAAGTCCACGCTTATCCAAATCCTCGCCGGTGTGCAGACTCCCGATTCCGGCGGCGTATCGCTTCGGAAACTGGTGACCACGGGATACGTGCCGCAGGACCCCGTTTTCGACTCCGATATTTCCGTCGCCGCCATTCTAGATGCCGCTTTGGGTAGCCTGCACCTCGAAGATTACGAGCGCGAGTCTCTTATTGAGATCACGCTCAGCCGCTTCGGCTTTAGCGATCCCAACGTCCGCGCCCTGTCGTTGTCCGGTGGTTGGCGCAAGCGCCTCGCCATTGCGCAGGCCGTCATCGCCGGTCCGGATCTGGTATTGCTTGACGAGCCGACAAACCACCTGGATCTGCAAGGCATTCTCTGGCTCGAAAAATTCCTCCGGTCCGCGCAGTTCGCCAGCGTAATCGTCAGCCACGATCGATACTTTCTGGAGAACGTTGTCAGCGACATGGTGGAGATCAACCGCACCTACCCGGACGGCCTGTTCCGTGTCAAAGGAAGCTACAGCGAATTTCTCATCCGCCGCGAAGACTTCCTCGCCGCCCAATCGAAACAGCAGGAAGCGCTCTCAAACATTGTGAAGCGGGAAATTGAGTGGCTGCGCCGCGGCGCCAAGGCCAGGACGCGGAAATCGAAGGCGCGCATTGGCGATGCCGGACGGCACATCGGCGAGCTGTCCGAGTTGAACGAGCGCATGGCGAAAGGCACAACGCAAGTTGAGTTCACCGCCAGCGACCGCAAGACCAAAAGGCTGCTGGTGGCCGAAAATTTATCGAAGAGCATGGGCGGCCGCCTTCTGTTTGAAGGACTGAACTGCACGCTCTCGCCCGGAATTCGTCTCGGTCTGGTGGGCGCAAATGGCAGCGGCAAAACCACGCTGTTGAAGGTTCTGGGCGGTGAACTCGAGCCGGATGGAGGCGCGGTGCAGCGTGCCGACGGACTGCGCGTGGTCTACTTCGATCAAAACCGCGAACAGCTGAATCTCGACGAACCACTGCGCACCGCCCTCAGCCCATACGGCGATTCGGTCATCTATAAGGACCGCACAATTCATGTGGCCGGTTGGGCGAAGCGTTTTCTATTTCGCACCGAACAACTCGATGTTGCCGTCGGACGTCTCTCAGGCGGAGAAAGAGCGCGGGTGCTGATCGCGCGCTTGATGCTGCAACCCGCCGACCTGCTCTTCCTTGACGAACCGACCAACGATCTGGATATCGCAACCCTCGAAGTGCTGGAAGAGAACCTCTCCGACTTTCCTGGAGCACTGGTCCTGGTGACGCACGACAGGTTCATGCTGGACCGCGTGTCTACCTTGGTGTTGGGGCTCGACGGCAACGGTGGCGCGGACCTTTTCGCCGACTATTCGCAGTGGGAGGAGGCGCAATCGAAAGTGACGTCCAGCGCGCCCGATCTATCGCCAAAGCTTGCCAGGCCCGAACCTGCCTCGGTTGCCGTACCGCCGCAAAAGAAGCGCCTTTCGTACCTTGAGAATCGCGAGTGGGATAGCATGGAAGCGCAGATCGAAGCGGCGGATCGGGAACTCGCCACCCGCCAGCGCGATCTGCATGATCCTGAAATCATGCGCGACCCCAGGCGGCTTCAACAGAGTTATGAAAAGCTGCAGGCGTCGCAGCAGGCCGCCGATCAGTTGTACGCCCGATGGGCCGAGTTGGAAGTAAAACTCAAATAGCGCAAATCGTTACACCGGCGCGATGACAACGAAGGTTGTCCGCGGCGCCTGCGTTTCCGGATTGGCGGTCCTGATATTGCGCTCCCCCCCATCGACGGTAGACTATCCAGGCCGAGGCCCGCGCTTGGTGGGCGCGCATCCAAGACCTTGCCGGCGACAAACTGGAAGACCGCGACACCGGCAGCCCCGGTCACAAACCAGCCGCGCAATA
>JANXXV010000004.1 GCA_025350445.1 Bryobacteraceae bacterium
CCAGATTACGGCGACCTCAGCCGCCGATGGCAGCAAATTCGCAACAGCGCTGATTACGCTGAATCCGTCGGCAGTCTCGGTGGGTGTTGCTCCAACGGCGGTTACATTAGGCGCGGGCGGAACGCAGCAGTTTGGCGCGACAGTAACAGGGGCGGCCGGCACGGCTGTGACCTGGTCTCTAAGCCCGGCGGCCGGCACTTTGACGGCATCGGGATTCTATACGGCGCCCGCTTCGGTCACCTCGCCGCAGACCGTCACCATAAGAGCCACTTCCACTGCGGACGGCACCAGGTCGGCAACGGCGATCGTCACGCTGACCCCGGCGATTTCCGTTACGTTGACACCGCCGGCTGTGTCGTTGGGAGCGGGCGGAACGCAGCAGTTCAGCGCCGCTGTAGCAGGCACATCGAATACAGCGGTCACCTGGACGCAGAGCGCGGCGGTAGGTACTCTATCGACCGCGGGCGTCTTCACGGCGCCGGCATCGGTAACGGTACAGCAGGTGATCCAGATTACGGCGACTTCGGCCGCGGACGGCAGCAAGTTGGCAACAGCGCTGATTACGCTGAATCCGTCGGTTGCGGTTTCTGTTACGATGACGCCGCCGTCTGTGAGCCTGGGCCCGGGCGGAACGCAGCAGTTCAGCGCCGCTGTAGCGGGCACCTCGAATACAGCGGTTACATGGACGCAGAGCGCGGCAGTAGGTACGTTGTCGGCCTCGGGCGTTTACACGGCTCCGGCCGCGATAACCGTACAGCAGGTCATCCTGATTACGGCGACTTCGACTGCTGATGGCGCCAAGTTTGCAAACGCAGTTGTGACGCTCATTCCGGCTGCGGGTGCGATTGCGGTAACCATGACACCGTCGGCCGTGACGTTGGGTGCCGGCGGTACGCAACAGTTCAGCGCCGCTGTCGCAGGCACGTCCAACACAGCGGTTACATGGACGCAGAGCGCCGCCGTAGGTACGCTCTCGGCCTCGGGCGTCTATACGGCGCCTGCCTCGATAACGACGCCATTCACCATATTAATTACGGCGACTTCGACCGCTGACGGCACCAAATTCGCGACGGCACTCATCACCCTTGTGCCGGCGGTTTCGGTTACTATCACCCCGGCCTTAGTGACTCTGAGCGCAGGCGGCGTACAGCAATATAGTGTCACCGTGGCGGGTACCGGCAACACGGCTGTCACCTGGTCGCTAAGTCCCTCGGTTGGCACGATATCGCCTTCGGGACTCTACACGGCGCCGGCGTCGATCATCGCCAAGCAGGCCCTCACCATCAACGCGACTTCGTCCGCCGACAGCTCGAAGTTCGCCACCGCAACCATCGCACTTCTCGTCTCGGCCTTGCCTGCTTCCGGCGGCGGGACCACCCAGACGTCGGCGCCAACGGTATCGTACACGCTTCTCAGCAGCACCTCCGCGGAAGTAAGTTGGACGGCTCCGGCGGCGCGGCCCGTCAATGATTGGATTGGCCTCACCGCGTCGGGCGCTCAAGGTTGGTGGTACATCACCAGTTGGCCGACAAACGGAGCCACCAGCGGTACCTTCACCATGACCATCCCGACGACCGTGGGGCAATATGAGTTCCGCTACTTCGATAACGACACGTTCAATGTTCTGGCGCACAGTGCATCGCTCCCGGTCGGCGCCGGATTCTCGGTGAAACCCACCCAAACGGTGGCGGCGGCCGGTTCCACTCTTACCGTGCCCTGGACCGCGGGCACGGGCCGCTTGTCCGGCGATAGCGTCTGCCTGTTACTTGCAGGAACCGATAATGGCCAGACGATCGGCTGCAGCCTTACCAAGGGCAGAGCCAGTGGAACGGCAAGTCTCGAGCTGCCGGCGGCGCCTGGTATCTATGAGGTTCGCTACATCACGCGCGGCTACGTGAACATAGTTGAAAGCGCCCCCATTACTGTGAAGTAGTATCGGTGCGGTAGTCGAAAAATGGCGCCTCTTACCCGGGGCGCCATTTTTTGTTCCCGGAAGCTGATTTTCTGCTGCGTCCTGTCCCCCGGACCCTATAAAATGGACTTGGTTGCGATGTTGTCCGCTTCTGTAGTCCATCCGCCAAAATCACTTCGCCGGTCCCTCCCCGCCGAAAACACGCTGCCCGCATCCCAATGACCTATTTTCAACCTCTGCTCCCACTGCTGATGCTTATCTTGTTTCTCTCTGCCTTCGCGCAGAGATCCGGCGGAGGCCGCCTGTGGGTTCGTATCGGCGCGCTGGCACTCTTCCTGATTTCATGGCCTCCGGCGGCCGGTCTGGTTCTCTGGTTTTTTCAGGCGCCCTACTCGTCCCTTCCTCCCGCGGACCGCAATGTAGAGGCAATTGTTGTATTGTCGTCCGCTGTCTTCCCGCCCACCCCTCCGCGGCCTGCGCCGATTTTGGGCAGCGACACCTACGAGCGTTGCGAATACGCCGCCTGGCTCCACAAGAATTGGAGTGCCGTCCCCGTGCTGGCGTCAGGCGGTGGTTCCAGGGGCGGAGTTCCTTATGCCATCACTATGAGCGGGGCGCTACGCCGGGAGGGCGTGCCGCCGGAAATGATTTGGACCGAAGAAAACTCCCGTTCCACTTTTGAGAACGCCGAATTTTCCGCAAACATTCTGCGGGGCAAGGGGATTCACAAAATTGCCCTCGTTACCGAGGCTTATCACATGCCAAGAGCCGAACGCTGTTTTCGCAAGCAGGGATTCGCGGTTGTCCCCGCCGCCTGCGGCTTCCGGACTTTCGTGCCGGGAGACCTTCCGGAATATGCGCCGACCTGGGAGGCGATCTCCTGGAATGAAGATAGTTTGCACGAGGGAGTCGGACTCCTGTGGTATCTGATCCGCGGCCGCATCTGAGCCTTTAACCTAAAAACGGCAGTTGACTGGCGGCAATTCGGTCAACGTCTTGAGTATCAAGCCGATGCCAGAAAAACAGTTGTCACCAGATTGGTGAGGTGCGGAGCAGTTGCTTTTCGTTACCGCTCGCTCACGCGCGCGGCTCGGTAACGTACTGATTTTACTGAACCGTGACCGTCAGGGAGCGGTAACGAAAAGCTGGGATTACGCCAAAATCACAAGGTGAACTGCCGTTTTTAGGTTTAATCCTGAATCCGGCGGTTGTGGCCACCCAAGATCGGACGACTGTTTAGCCCGCAGGTATTTGTACGGGATTGAGTTATCGCCGGAAGGGTGTGCTGCGAAGTGGTTAAAACCCTAAAGTATTTCAGCGATTAGGAGCTATCCGAAGGGTTCGAACTCCCAAATGTCAGCCTGTAATCGCCTGGCGGCGTCAATGCGAAGGCAAGCTACGCACGCGCTTTCAGGCGATGCCCGCAACTGGAATTCCGTGCGAAATCAAGGCTGGTTCCGTCTCGCCGTCGTTTTCGCGCTCGATCTCATCCCCGGCCTTGTCCCCGTCCCCCTTGAAGAGAGCGGTTTGGGATATGAGGCCCGCAAGCACCCACATATCGCCATTGACCTGAAAATACATCCAGCGATCACCGAAGCAACTGGATACCGCGGAACAAAGAATCCATACTGCCAGGCCGAGTCCCAGAGAGGCCATGAACGGGTCGTTCGAGCGTCTGAATACACGCCACCCCACGCGAAACGACTTCCCCAACAACCACAAAAACAGGAACATACCTATTATTCCGGTTTCCAGCAGGACTTTCACGTAGATGTTATGGGGGTCCTCATAAGTGCCAACCCGGTGCAGGGAAGCGTAAGTATTAAAACCCATCCCAAACAGCACGTTGGATGAGGTAAAGAGATCGAGCGCATCCTCCCAAAGCCGC
Organism: Bryobacteraceae bacterium; assembly: GCA_025350445.1. The sequence continues at coordinate 3,801 of JANXXV010000004.1, forward strand.
AAGCGGGTCTCCGAGGAGTGGTCCACATCGCCACTACCGGATTCGTACGTCATAAAGATTCGATCTTGCACCGCCCCAGGTACGAAGGCCGTCCAACTGAGTGCGAATACCAGAATCACGATCAGAAGCATCCGGTTCTTAGCGAAACCGACAAACAGCACGCCAACGGCGAAGGCGACATATGCTCCGCGGGAAAAGGTGTACATCAGACATACGGCCGAAAAGGCAGCCAGCGCGTAATAACCCGCTTTTAGGAACCATCTGGATTTAAAAGAGGCCAAAGCGATCAGAAATGCTGCGAATTGAGCGGCGAACGATGCCATTCCGTTTAGTCCGGCATAGCCCATGCCGGCACTCTCCCGGACCGAGTCGGAGTATTGAGAATAGTCACGGTTGTGCACGGAGTCCCAGTAGCCCCAATTCAGGACTAACGCCGAGAAGCACATCAGAAACACCATCGCCTTGGCATGACGGCGGTCCGGAGCGATGGCGGCCACCAACAAAAGCAGCGCCGGCATGTTCATGTAGTCCAGCCAAACGCCGAACCGGGGTTCGCCGGGAAAAGGAAGCGGCGCTCCGATGATGAACGATCCCAGGCAGAGCGAAAAGAGGGTATAGCCCCAGTATATGAGCAATAATCGGGTCCACGGCGTGTCCACGATAGGCCACTCACGCCGTCGCAACAGCCCGAGCGCCATCCCCAACAGCATAATCGTTACGACGCTTTGCGCTAATGGGTATTCATTCATCCGGTAGCGTAGCGTTTGCAGAACAATTAGCGGCACTAGATAATACAGACCGGCAATGGGCCGCCAGAAGATAGCCAGAAGAAGCGCCAGAATGCCGGCTAGATACAGCGCGAGCGGGATGAATCCTGTTGTTAAGCCAAAGCCCATGAAGTAGATCTCTCGACCATTACGAATTTGTGGTACTGCATCGCCTTGCCTAATATTTTCACAAGATACCAATTTCCAGGACAAAAACCCGAATCGCCATTCATGCCAAGCCCCAACACAATCGCCACGAAGACAGTTTCCTCCGAAACTCAACCGGAATCAGCCGTCTTTCCGGCGGCCGGGATCCTAGGTGTATAGACGCCCTGGTAGCCCGCCACACCCAACTCAGAGCTACTGTCACTTCATGGAATTCACACTTTTCTTATTACTCCTGAGTTTGGAACAGCAACTGTGGGGCCAACCGGCGCCTGCCTCGCATCCTCACAGACCAGACGGCGACAGTAATTCCCGCCCGTTCCACGCCTGCGCTCGGGGTGCTGCTCCCGATCGTTCGCCAGGTTCAGGTGGCCGGTTCGCCGGTGAGCTGATTCAGTTTGGAAGCACTTCGCGCCTTCGTGCAGGCGGCCAGGACATGGACAGCCGACACGATTTGCTCAATCACACGGTCGGCGGTGGCGCCATCCTTGCGATCGGGATCCTCGATTGCGACGGTTGGAATATCGGCGAACAACCCGAGCAGGACCACTCGTGCCCGGCAGTCCGGGTCCAGCGCCCCAATCCGGTCGAATTGGTCCAAATCCATCACAAAAATCAGGTCGGCCTGCCGGACATGTTGTTCTGTCAAGGTTTTGGAACGCCACCCCGCCATCGGAAATCCGGCACGAGTGGCGGCGTCAACCACCGTGGCGGGAGTTTCGCGCCCGGCCCGGCGGTCAAAACCAGCCGATTCGATCCGGCAGCCTGAGAGATATTCCCGTGCGGCGAGTTCAGCAAACGCGCTGCGGCAGATGTTGCCCAGACAAACGAACAGAACCACGGGCTGACGGGATGCCTTTATGCTTGCCAGGTGTTCGGCCGACCGCTGGACGATGGTATTCCTGCGTCTCAACATTGTGCGAACCTGCAGGCGCCGGCGCACACTCCTTGCCAACCCTCTGGCGGCTTTCCAAAGGGTGCCAAATGCCGGTTTGGGGTCGGTCCATTGGAAATGGTCCCATCGCTCGCGGTTCAGCAAGACCAGTCCGAGTTCCAGCAGTGAGATCACTCTCGGGCGCAGCAGCAACGACGGATTAGCGCGATCGGCCCGCAGATTGGCGGCAATCCACCGCAGGTCGAGATTCATATTCCGCGTTCGCATCCCGCGCCGGTAATCCGGTTGCGGCGGAAGCGCCTGGCCGGTGGCCACCTTCCAAAGGCCGACAGGGAAATCCACCCCGGCGTCGATACTCAACGCCAGTGATCCCCACAACCTGGGATTGATCTCCATCAGCGCATACGAGCCGTCCTTGCGCAGCTTGAATTCCACCATGCCAACCCCATTCCATTGGAGTTCGTCGAACAGACGGACCGCGGCCTCCAGCATTCCCGGCGGCGGTTCGATCGCCTTCCGGTAAGTACTCGCGCCGCCCGTAAGCGGCCATTCGTGAAGACGCTCATGGGCCAGATACCACACCAGACGGCCGCCCTGGTAAAGCATTTCGATGCCAACGCCCCAACCTTGCACGTACTCCTGTTCAAGGACGGCGACCCGCGGCAGCCAACTATCCAGCAGCGTTTGCCGCGTGGGCTCATCGTGCACGATGGCCGGCTCAAAACTCCAGACCTTCTCGCCGTCGGACACCTTGCTGCTGGCGGGCTTGAGGACGACAGGAAAGCTCGCCGCCACGCCCGCCTCCGAAGAATTCGTAATGACTCGAGTGGAGGGCCCCGGCACTTGAAGCCGCGCTGCCAGTTCCAGCGTTCGATTCTTATCGAGCGCCACCTGCAAGGCGCGGTTCGAGGGCAACACCGCCCTTATCCGGAGGGAATCCTGTTCCGGCAACTCTAGCAGCGCCAGCAGAGAATTCTCCGTGGACGGTATAATCAGCCGGAAGCGATGGATGGCATCGAGTTGCCGCAGCCATTCCAGAAAGCCTTCGGCCGGCATTACCGCGGGTTGCACCAATTTCATCCGGGCATACCGGGATTCGAAGGCAATAGCGTCCGGAAGTTCCGAGGAAACGGCGACTGCGATACCGGCGCGCCCAAGCGACTGGGTGCACTCCACGGCTGCCCGGCTGTGGCCATCCAGAATTAGCGCTTCTAAATTGAGGGTGTCCATTTTGCTTAACCGCTGGGCCGCTGCATTCGCCAGATCAAGTCCTGCAAATTCGCGGGGATCGAAATTCTCGGGAGCTCCAGAAGATTCGGCTTCACTGGAACAAAGCCTTCGTTGATGGTTACCGCCGAATGAAAGTGCCGTCCCACGGCTTGGCGCGCCGCCTCATTGTAGGCGCCGTCGGGGTAGCAAAAATGAGGCGCCGGACGCCCCAGTTCCTGTTTCAGTCTCGACCCGCAATCGGCCACTTCCGATTCCAGACGCTCCGAATCCAGCCGCGAAAGAATCTCGTGATGGTTCGAATGCCCGCCAATGGCGATAAGCGCGGGGTCGAGCGATCTTAATTCGTCCCACGTCATCAGGTCGTACTGCTCCTGTTGCTGCGCCGTCGGTACGAAGTCCGGCGTCAAGCCGCGGAGTTTCTTTTCGATCACGATCCGTTCCGCATAAGGAAGATACTTGAGTTCCTGCAGGAAAGCGCCGCTGCCGCTACTTTCCAGTCCGCAGTCCAGCATGAACTTCGTCTTATTCCCGCCCATCGATTCCAGCCGCGCAAAGCACTCATGGTTCCACAGCCATCGCCCGGAATCGATGAGTCCCGGGCAAACGAAAAACGTCGCGGGGGCATTGAATTCACGCAGCAGCGGATAGGCGGCAGTCAAATTGTTGCGCAGACCGTCGTCAAAGGTGAGCGCGACTTTCGGGCGCTGATCCCTGCCAATCTCATTCTGATTCCAAACCTGATCGAGCGGAACAATGCGGAAAAACCGCGACAAGAACTTCAAGTGGGCGCGGAACAGGTCCACCGGATAGCTGGCGCCGCCCACGGCGTGCAACATCAGAATGCGCGGCTGCTTCTGGATACAGCAGAGTGCAGCCGTGACTACGTCTAGGCGAACCG
>JANXXV010000077.1 GCA_025350445.1 Bryobacteraceae bacterium
CCCAGATCGCGATGGGCCAGGCCAGCAGCACGCAAGCTCCTAAAACTTGAAGCGCCACATGAAACCCATAGTGGTTAGCGACGTAGTTGACCAGCAGCGATCCGGCCGAACCGAAAAGCCCGACGCCCACATAAACGATTCCCATCGACGTGCCCCGCTTCTTGCGGAACCATTGCGAGACGATCACCTGATGCGGGATGGGGCCGGATAAAATGTAGCCGACGGTGTAGACGAAAAACAGCGAATAGTAAAACATCAGGCTGCCGGGCATGTAAGCAAAGCCTGTGAACGCAAGGAACGTGAGCGCCGTACCAATCAGGATCAGAATTTTGGGACTGAAGCGGTGGATCAGCATCGGGCCAACCCAAAGCGTGAACAAGGCGGCCAACGGGAAGCCCAGCACAGCGTCGGAGCGCGACCACCCAAAGCCGCCTTGCGCGATGGGCTTGGTGTAGTAGTTATAAAAGAAGCCGAGGTTGTAATAGGGCAATCCGACGGCTAGGCCAAAGGTGATGAAACTGGCCGCTGCTACCCACCATCCATAGAACTTTTTATTCATTGGAGATCCGCGAGACGATCTCTACTTATATCATCACAAGCTGCGAAGATGAAACCCGCCGTCCACATTTATTATCTGGCCGGTGGAATAGTCGAGCAGTCCATCGGCAATCGCGCGAACGGCGCGAGCCACGTCGCATGCTTCGCCCATGCGCCGTTGCGGCGCCAACCCGCCCGCGATCTTCTCCTCATAGGCGCTCTCCACCGCGGCAATCATATCCGTGCGGATTACGCCAGGCCGGATCTCAAACACCTTTACCCCGCTGGCCGCCAGCCGTTGCGCGTAGAGCGCCACCGTCATGCTGAGGCCGGCTTTTGAGATGCAATACTCGGCGCGATTCACCGACGCGGTATACGACGAAATCGAAGTGTTGAACACGATACGGCCACTGCCCTGCCCCTCCATCCAGCGCGCGGCAAGCTGCGTGAGAAAGTGCGGCCCCTTCAAATTGGTGGCAATCAATTCGTCGAAGCTTTCTTCGGTCGCCTCAAGAATGTCTCGGCGTTCCCGCGGAGCCATGCCTGCATTATTGACCAGTAGATCGAGGCGTCCGTGCTTTTCGCGGACGAAGGCTATCAACGCTTCGCGATCCGCTCGGGAAGAAATGTCGCATTGATACGGGATAGCTCCAGTGGCAGCCTGCAATGACTCCGCAGCGTCGCGGCGTCCCCGGTACGTGGCAACCACCGTGTGAGTTCTGGAGAGTTCTTCCGCAATACCGCGCCCGATCCCCCGGCTGGCACCCGTGACAACCGCGACGGGACTATTCACTGGGGCTTGGACGCTTCCAGCGCCGCGCGGATGGCTTTGACGACAGCCTCACGTTCAAATTGCTCCACGAACGGCCCGGCGTCCACGAAGACTGTTGGGGTCTTCGAAATTCCGCGGGCAATGCCTTCCTGATAGTGGTCTTCCACCAGCGCCGCAATGGCCCGGGCCGGTTCCACATCATGGTTCTTGGCAAAATCGCTCAAATCAGCGTTGAAGTTTTCGGGATTGATAGTTGTCAGGTTCGCGAGTGTCATGCGGCGAAAAGCAACGCCAGTCTTCGGATTGCCGACTGCAACAAAGCGCGCCGCGATCACCGCCCCGCGTGCCCATTTGTGTTTTGGCAGCGGAAAATTGCGATATTTAAGCGCGGCCTGCGCTCCAAACTTCGGGAGTAATTGTTCGTCCACCATCTTTCGGCACACCGCGCACTCGGGGCACTGCAAATCTTCGTAGACCACCACCCGCACAGTGCTCTTCGCATCGCCTTCCCTAAGCACCTCCCCGGCGAAGAGCATCGGAATCTTGAAGGCGAACGCCAACTTTATATCCGGACGGGTTGCTGCAGCGTGAACGTCAGCCGCGTCTCGGATGGAATCCTTACGCGCTGGCCCTTGGTCAACACTTGTACGCCACCACCAACGGCAGCTCCGGAAGCCGCACCGACCGCCGCACCCTTGCCGCCGCCGGCCAGAGCACCTATGATTGCGCCCAGCGCCGTGGTGCCGCCCACCACTTTCGCCGTCTTGCCAGTCCTGGAACCGCTGGAAGTGGTGACCTCCGCCGTGTCGATGTCTATCATCTTTCCGTTGACGCGGACCGTCAGGATGTCCATGGTCAGTTCGGTCTTACCTGTCAGTTTGCCGGACTCTTTGTCGTCCGTGAGCTTCATCGACACATCGGCGCCGCGCGGGATCAACGTTTCCGCACCCACCATCACCGGCTCATCAATGCTGGCCTTGAACGTCTGGCCGACGCGGTCCCGTTGCGAATCGACGTCATCGATCATACGGATGACAATCGAAGTTCCGGAGGGGATCTCAACCGTAGCGCGTTGAATGCCGGTCGCGGGCGCAGGCTCCGCCCGCTGAGCCGGAGGTGATGGCGGCGGAGGGGCCGGCGCTTCAGAAGTTGGCGCAGGCGGCGTCTGCGAATTCGATCGGGAGGAACCAAACTTGAGCTCAGCAACTTCATTGATGTTGAAAGATTCCACCCTATCGTCCACGGCCATGCGAATCTGACGCGAGGTGCCGTCAAGGAACGTGCCTTGAATCGTACGGCCGTCGCGAAGCGTGAGAGTGTCCGCGAATGCGAGACTCACCAGCAAGGCGCTATACAGCAAGATTCTACCGGTCATACTCAAATTCTACTACTTGACGAATATTAGCTGGCCAAAACGGGAAGGCTGATGAGGGTTCGGCGCCTTCATTCCGGAATCGGACCACTGGCTCAAACGGCGCGCCGGTTCCACCCCGTCCCAGCGATTCAAGTTGGCCGTCCACATACTACCGGGCTCCGGAGGAAGCTTCGGCGCGAGTTCCTCGAAATTCTTCCAGGGAATCGCCACCTCCAGCGTCCATCCTTCGTCCTTGTCGCCTCGTACGTTCAGCGTTCCGCGCAGATGGGTGGAGAGTTGGACGCCGGCGAAATCCAAGCGCTTCAACAATAGCGTTGGGAATATATAGAGGTAGTCGTAGAGAACGGCTCGCGCGTTCATCTCCATTCCATAGTAGAGGCCGTTTTGGGAAGGCTTTGGATTGATGAAGAGTTCCACCGCATCGTCGCGATAGGTGGGGTCGTCGCGCTTCTCATAGACTGCGGTAATATCCGTGTCTTCGCAGTCGTATCCAAGATAGAGATTTTCGTCGTCCCACAGAAGACGGACCGTAGTCTTCTGCTTGGCTCCCGTCTGTTGATCCCATGGAAACTGAAACTCTAATGTGTTGGCCGATTTCCAGGAAAGGTCGTCTAATTTGCCGTCAATGTTCATGCGGCCCGAAGTCCGCTTCACTTCATAGCGCGGCACCGGTCCAACGGGCCGCTCCTGCGCGTGGGCTGCGCATGCGAGAGCCAATACAATTAGTAGTACCAATCGACCAGCCTCACATCGATCTTGGTGTTCGCCAGCGCCGATTTGAACGAGTTAACGTCGCTCTTCTGGTAGTGATACGGATAGACAACTTTCGGCGCGAACGCTCGCACTGCCTCGGCAGCCTCTTCGGGCGTCATGGTGTAGGGCAGGTTCATGGGAATGAAGGCCACGTCGATATTTTTGAGCGCGCGTATTTCGGGAATGCCTTCGGTGTCGCCGGCGATGTAGAACCGCTTGCCGCCGTACGTCAAGATGTACCCGTTCCCCCGGCCCTTATCATGAAAGAGCTTGCCGGCCGCCGGTCCGCGCGTCAGGTTGTACATCGGGATGGCTGCGATGGTCCATTTCCCAAACTTCCTGGTCTCTCCATTGTTCAGCACGGCGGCCCCAACACCTTTCTCGACAACCGCCTTGGGAGCAATGATCGTCGTACCGGCTTTGCGGACCTTCTCAATTGCCTTGGGATCCATGTGGTCGCCGTGGATGTCGGTGATCAGAATCAAGTCGGCGGCCGGAAGCCCCTCGTAGTTGCCCTGACTGTAGGGATCCACCTGAATCACTTGCCCCTCCGCTTCAATCATCAGGCTGGCGTGCCGAATCGGAGTGATCTTCACTATTCCGGCTTTCGTCCTGAACTCTTCCACCGGCCGCTTGGGCTGAGCCGGCAGGCAGGTGGCGCAACCCAGAATGATTGTGAGTAAGGTTAGGGCTCTCATAGGGACTTATTGTATCGCGCCCGGAAATGTGTAATTATTCATTTAGCTGAATAAACATTCAGTCTGCGCTGTCCAGGAGGCAAACCACGATGCCCGCTAGTTTTTCAGCCAGCCCGGTCGCGAAGGCAAAGGCCCAGGATCTGACCTGCGATCTCGACCTTTCGCCCGATGAACTGCTCGATCTACTCGATTTGACACACAAAGTGAAGGCCTCCCCCGCGCGCTATGCGAAGGCATTGAGCGGCCGCTATCTGAGCTTGCTATTCGAGAAGCCATCGCTGCGAACACGGTTGACCTTTGAGCTGGCGATCAAGCAGCTAGGCGGCGATTCCGTCTGCGCCATCGGCCCTATCGGAGACCGCGAGCCATTGAAAGACATCGCGCGGAATCTCGATCGCTGGACCAACGGCATTGTTGCCCGCACCTTCAGCCAGAAGACTGTCGACGACCTTGCCTATTGGTCGAAGGTCCCGGTGATTAATGCGCTGACGGATCTGTACCACCCGTGTCAGGCCCTGGCCGACGTCTTCACCATCGAAGAGAAATTCGGCAACCTCAAGGGCAGGAAACTGGCGTTCGTCGGCGATGGGAACAATGTGGCTCATTCGCTAATGCTCTGCGCCAGCCGTCTGGGTATGGATTTTGCGCTCGCGCACCCGAACGGTTATCCGGCGAATCCTAAGATCATTCAGCAGGCCGAGCGCATGGCGGCGGATAATAATGCCAGCGTCTTGATCACGAGCGATCCGGTGGAGGCCGTCGAAGGCGCGCACGGGGTCTATACCGACGTTTGGGCCAGCATGGGCCAGGAGAGCGAAGCCGGCCAGCGCCGCCTGGATTTCCAACCATACCAGGTGAATGAAGCTCTGATGGCCAAAGCTTTGCCTGAAGCCGTCTTCATGCATTGTCTTCCGGCTAAACGCGGCGAGGAGACTACGGACGCGGTGATGGAATCGCCTCGGTCGGTGGTGTTCGATCAGGCGGAGAATCGCCTCCATGCGCAGAAGGCTCTTCTGTTGATGCTGTTGAGTTAGTTCCGGACATGACAAAAATGAAGCTGTGGGGCGGACGGTTCGAAGAAGGCCCGTCGGAAATTTTCGAACAGTTCTCCGGGGCGTTGCACTTTGACAAGCGGTTGATCGGGGCCGATATCCGGGGATCGCAGGCGTTTGCGAGAGCGCTCGGACGCGTCGGGATCCTTGACGCCGGCGAAGTCGATCAACTTTGCGCGTCATTCGCGTCCATCGGCGAAGACGCTAAGAACCCGGGGTTCTTTGACGGAGCCACGGACGAAGATGTCCATACGCTGGTTATTCGGAAGTTGAAAGAGAAGGCCGGATCCCTGGCGGATAAGATTCACACCGGGCGCAGCCGGAATGAGCAGGTTTCACTGGATATCCGGCTCTGGCTGCGGGATGAAATCGACGCGGCGAAAGCCGAGCTGGCGGGCTTAATGGAATCGCTGGTGATTTTAGGCCGGCGGTATCCGGATGCAGTGATTCCCGGCTATACTCACATGCGCCGAGCCCAGGCGGTGTTGTGGCCGCACTACCTGCTGGCGTACTTCGAAATGTTCGCGCGCGATTGGGAGCGGCTGGATCAGGCACGTGCGCGGGTGAATGTTCTGCCGCTCGGCTCCGGCGCGCTGGCGGGCAGCGGATTTCCATTCGACCGCGAGGCGATAGCCGTAGATCTCGGATTCGCCTCGGTGACGCGGAACAGCATGGACGTCTCGGCGGACCGCGACTTCGCACTGGACTTCCTGTACGCGGCCTCCACCACAATGCTGCATCTGAGCCGGCTCGCCGAAGATTGGATTCTTTACTCCAGCGAGGAGTTCGGATGGCTGGAACTGGGCGACGGCGTGACCAGTGGATCGAGCCTGATGCCTCAGAAGAAGAATCCGGATTCGCTGGAGCTGATTCGCGGAAAGAGCGGGCGTGTGTTCGGCAGCTTCAGTTCGCTTTACGTCACGATGAAAGGCCTGCCGCTTACTTATAATCGCGACATGCAGGAAGACAAAGAGCCGATCTTCGACGCGGCCGATCAGTTGCGCGGGTGCCTGGTGATGGCGAAGGCGGTGGCCGATTCCACTAAGCTGAACCCCGTGAAACCGGCGCTGGCAGCGCAGGAAAGCTGGGTGGTGGCGACCGACTTGGCGGAGGCGCTGGCAAAGAACGGGACGGCATTCCACCAGGCGCATCAGATTGCAGGACGCTTGGTGCTGGAGAGTATTCGCGCCGGCAAGCGGCCTTCAGATTGGACTGCGGCGGAGTTGTGTGCGTTCGCGCCGGAGTTCACCGCTGACATGGTCCGGCTGATGAATCCATCGGAAGGAATGAAGACGCGGGAAGTGATTGGGGGGACCGGACCGGTGTCGGTGGCGGCGGCGTTGGAGGCCGCTGGGGACCGGCTCAAACAATTGCGATGAACAAAACCTACCGTCAGGGCCAAATTCTCCGTCTGATCAAAGCGAACAAGATCTTCACCCAAGAGAAATTGGCACAGGAACTGGCGGTGGTTGGCGTGGCGGCTAAGCAGGTGACGCTTTCCCGGGATATGCGGGAACTTGGACTGGTGAAGACGGCTGACGGCTACCGGCAGGTGGAAGGCGGTAGTATGGGGCCGGGCATCGAGACCATCATGGCCGAGTTTCTGCTGGAGGCCAGGGCGGCGCAGAATCTGCTGGTGCTGAAGACATCGCCTGGGCATGCGAATTCCATCGCGATTGCGCTGGATCAGGAAGACTGGCCGGAGGTGGTGGGAACGCTGGCAGGGGACGATACCGTGCTGGTGATCGCGCCGGATTCGAGTACGGCAGCGTCGCTACAAAAGCGGCTGTTGGCGTATCTGGAAGTCTAATGGGCGTGCGGCTGAGAAGCAGCCAGAATGGAGCACGGATTCTCAGACAGCGCGCAACGGGCATGCTCGAACTGGATCGTACTGTGGTGGATGTGAAACCGGTCTGCCAGCAGGCAATTGATGCTTTTCAGAATACAGTCGCTCTCCGACGGCGGCACATCTTCAATCAAGACGTGACAACTCAAAGCGTGGGCGCTGGAGCCGAGGCTCCAGATATGAAGATCGTGAACGTCGACCACGCCTTCCACTTCCCGCATAGCGCCGGTGACGGCTTTCAATTCGAGGCCCCGCGGGAGGCCCTCCAGCAAAATATTAAGCGATTCCCGCGTGACGTCGATTGCACTCCAGATGATCATGACGCCGATGACGATTGAGAGGATCGGGTCGATGAGCAGCCAACCGGTATAGCGGATGGCAATCGCTCCGATAACGATAGCCACTGAGCTGAGTGCGTCGCCCAGCATATGCACCGCAGCCGCGCGAATATTGAGGTCATGACTGTCGCCGCTACGTTTGAGGGCAATCAGTATTCCAAGGTTCACGACGATGCCGAGTCCGGCAACGACCATCATCGTCGACTCGTGAACCGTTTCCGGCCTGAGGATGCGTTGATAGCTCTCGTATAGCAAATAGATCGAGAACACGATGAGCGTTAATGCATTGACGAAGGCTGCCAAGACCCCGCCGCGATGGTAGCCGTATGTCTTTACGTCGTCGGCGGGCTTGGATTGCAGATAGACGCCGAAGAGTGCCAGCAGCAGTGCCAGCGCGTCAGTAAGATTGTGGCCGGCGTCGGAAAGAAGCGCCAGACTGTGGGCCTGGATGCCCGCACCGAATTCGACCAGAACGAATAGAATTGTAGCGACGGTCGAGAAGACCAGGACCTTGCCGGTGCCGTGATGATGGTGATGATGGGACACGGTGACTACTTCCAGACTAACGCATAAATCATGATCCGGCTCTTCTCGCTGTTAGGATGTCCTGGAGGCCGCCGGGAACTTCGGTGTATCGGATGTCTTCAAACGATCCGGCGAGACGGTTAACGATATACTGACGGGAATGCCACGTTGTTTGATACCAGTCGGGTAGCAGACCTTTGAGCTTTCGAGAACGCCTATGGACAAACCCGTGAAGCTGACGCGACTTCCGACCTTGTTCGTCCAACCCCTTGGTCGCTGACTTCCCATAAATCGTCAGAAGGAGTATCCCTCCAGGCTTCAATATCCTGCGCAGTTCCGCGAGCCAGCTATCCTGCATAGACTCATACAGGTGCGTGAAGACCGGGAGGCAGTAGATAACATCGAAGTGTTGAGCGGGGTATCGTAGCTGGGGGTGGAGCCGATTGGCCTGAAAATGGCCTTGCTGGAGTCTGGTCTTGCACCATTCGACTGCATCGGCGTCAACGTCAGTTCCATGGAACTCCGTCCCGCCGCGGTTTTGAAGAAGCCATCGCATAGTGCGGCCGCAGCCGCACCCGAAATCGAGAATTCGATGGGCACCCGCAAAATCGATCCCCGCCTCGTTCACCTGCTGCTTTATAAGATCCGCGCAGGCTTCACCAACCTGAAGAAATTCGCTTACCGAAAGTGATTCGCACACCCGATAGCGAAGGATCGAGGGCGGCAGAGCGACATCGGACGGAGGCACTCCGAGGCGGTCCGAGAACCAAAACCTCAGCCGCAAGGTAGTTCGGAAAAGGACGTGATAAATAGCCTTGACGATGGGCAAAGAATCGACTCCTTGCAGCGAAGTAAAAGTAACAGTTCAGGTACCCCCTGAATTCCAGCGAAATCGGTCGCCCATTCTATCCCTCGGAGCGCCTCGGCGCGCCGCGCTCCAGGATCGTGACGAAGAATCAACGACTTGGCTACCGCCTTGAACTAGCGATCCGCGCAAAGTCGACTGTGGCGGGGGCCTGAGAGCGGGGCCTGAACTGTTACAAGTAAAAAGCCCCGGAGACCTTGTTAGGGGGCCGGGGCTTTTGAATTTAATCGGGCGACTTCCTACTCTCCCACACACTCGCGCGTGCAGTACCATCGGGGCTGAGGGGCTTAACTACCGTGTTCGGGATGGGAACGGGTGGGACCCCCTCGCTAGGGTCACCCAAAATCGTATGGACTCGGGGAGCGAGTCCGGAAATTGAGATCCATTGAATATTCTGACGGGCTGATTTAGCATCTTTCGATGCCCACTAGTTAATGCCCACTATTTTACTGCTGCGCGCTAACTTAAGAAATTTACTCTGTGTACTACAGTAAATTTTATGGTTAAGCCGAACGGGCTATTAGTAACGGTCAGCTCAACGTATTGCTACGCTTACACATCCGTCCTATCAACGTCGTAGTCTACGACGGCCCTACAAAGCTTTCGCTTGGGAAATCTCATCTTGAGGAAGGTTTCGCGCTTATATGCATTCAGCGCTTATCCTAACCGAACTTCGCTACCCAACTGTGCCACTGGTGTGACAATTGGATCACAAGAGGTTCGTTCATCCCGGTCCTCTCGTACTAAGGACAAGCCCTCTCAAATTTCCTGCGCCCACCACAGATAGGGACCGAACTGTCTCGCGACGTTCTGAACCCAGCTCACGTACCGCTTTAATAGGCGAACAGCCTAACCCTTGGGAGCTTCTACACCCCCAGGATGCGATGAGCCGACATCGAGGTGCCAAACCGG
>JANXXV010000060.1 GCA_025350445.1 Bryobacteraceae bacterium
CTCCGTCTGCTCTCCTCCAGAACCGCCGCCGCTTTCTCCAATTCCTCGCGGCGAGCCCTATCTTGTCAGCTCAACAAGCGGCCACGGTGATTGCCGATCCGGCGGAAGCGCTGAACGTAATGGACTTCGAGGCGGCAGCCCGGCAAGCCCTCCCGCCGGCGCATTTCGGCTACCTGGCCACCGGAGTCGACGACGATCTGACGTTGAAGGCGAACCGCGAAGGGTTCAGCAAGATCCATCTCCGTCCGCGGCGGCTGGTGGACATCCGGCGTGCGGGCCTCAGTATCGAATTGTTCGGCACGTCCTGGGAGACCCCAATCATCCTCGCACCGGTTGGGAACCAGAAAGCATTCCACGCCGAAGGTGAACTTCCGGTGGCGCGCGCGGCGCGGTCCAAACGAACGCTCCAGATTCTGTCCACCGCGACGAATACATCCGTGGAAGAAGTCACCGAAGCCGTGGGGCGGCCCGTCTGGTATCAGCTCTATCCTACTTCCCGTTGGGAGATCACCGAAAAACTGGTACGGCGCGCCGAAGCCGCGGGCTCTCCGGTGCTGGCGCTGACCGTCGATACACAGGCCGGCAGGCACACCGAAACGGCGGATCGCTTCAAGCGATTGGACAGCCGGAAATGCGTGACTTGCCATGGCGCCAAACCCGAGGACTTCTTCCGCCGCAAGCCGATGTTCACCGGCATGGACATGGCGGGCATCACCACTGGCAATCCCGGGCTGACCTGGGAGCACGTCCGAAAGTTGAAAAACCTGACGAAGATGAAGCTGCTGATCAAGGGCATTGAGACGCGGGAAGACGGCAAACTCTGCGTCGAGAACGGCGTGGACGGCATCATCGTTTCCAACCACGGGGGCCGGGCGGAGGAAAGCGGCCGGGGCACCATCGAATGTCTGCCGGAGGTGTTGGACGGAGCAGGCTCCCACATTCCGATATTGATCGACGGCGGCTTCCGCAGAGGAACGGATATCTTCAAGGCACTCGCCTTGGGCGCCCGCGCGGTTTGCATCGGCCGTCCTTATATATGGGGGCTATCGGCGTTTGGCCAGCCCGGCGTCGAACGCGTGCTGGATATTTTGCGCATTGAATTGGAACTGGTGATGAAGCAGTGCGGAACGCGGTCGATCGCGGAAATTACCAGGGCCGCAGTCACGTAACCCATCACCCTAAAAACGGCAGTTGGTTGCGCCTAAAACCCAAGACACGCATTGCCTCGACTATTTGGAAGCACGGGGCTTTTCGATCAATAGGTGAAGTGCCGTTTTTAGGATCGCGGACCCCGGGTCAGTTCGGCTTCTTCTTGCCGAAGAAACCGTCCAGCAGCCCTTTCGCGGCCTTCGCCGGATCCTCCCCTTTCAGCAGTGAGTTCACCTTCTCAGACGCGATCCCTTTCACGTCGGGGACAAAACTGGGAGCCGTCCCGGTGCCGCGAATGAAGAACGGGACCGTCGTGTCCCCCTTCTGTCCCAGCGCCGCCATCACGCCTCCTGAGGTGTGCAGCTTCGCCGTCATCTTGAAATCCAGATCGTGAACCGGGCTGATAGTGCCTGCTCCGGTCAGCTCGCCCACCGAGGGGACAATCAGGCTGATCGCATCGGCGGTGGTTCCGGACGGTGCCCGGCGCACGTCGGCGCTGAAGACCTCGATCTCCGTATCGGGCGCCACTTTGATCCCCGTGAGTGACGCGATGGTCTTCATTTTCGAGCCCAGGTCGAATCCAGCCAGCCGGGTTTGGTTGAGAGACACTGTGCCCGCGGTGACCATCTGGCCGGTTGGACCTTCCAGCGTGAGGTGGGCTGCGGCAGTGCCTCCCTGCAACGACGCGCCGGAGGGAAGGACGATGCCAAGCGCCGGCAACATGGCTTCGATCTCAGGCACGGGCATGTTCGAGCCGGCGAACTTCATGTTCACGATGGCGGACTCCCCGTGAAGGCTGTAGGAACCGGATAGCTCCGCCTGCAACTTGCCGGAATGAATCTCACCCCGGCTTAGCACACCGGCGCGGC
>JANXXV010000078.1 GCA_025350445.1 Bryobacteraceae bacterium
GCCGCGCCGGGGTTGCTCTTCGGCATCAGCAATACAGCGGCGAATCCGATGAAGGGGACCGCGATGAGGATATCCAGTAAGTTCATCGGATGCTCCCCGTAAGGCCCATGGCCACGATTACGGCGATAGAGCCGAGTACCACCCAGCCCGCGTAACTTCTAATATTTCCGGATTGCAATCGCCGCAGGGCGCCGCCTATATTCATGGCCCGGTGGCCGATGCCATTGACTGTGCCGTCGATAATACCACTGTCGAAGCCTTTCCAGAGAACGCTGCGCGAGCCTTGTACGATGGGCTCGACGATGGTGGCGTCGTAGGCTTCGTCGACGTAATACTTGTGATAAAGAAGCTTGTGCAGACCGTTGAAATTCTTCGATGCGGCCTCGGCCAGCGACGGACTGGCGACGTAGAACAGATAGGCGAGTGAGATACCAAGAAGGCCCGAGGCGACAGCGGTGTACTCCAGCCATTTTTCAGACTCTTCGAGGACTTTCGGGAACATCGGTTCCAGGAAATGCGGCAACGGGATGAACCCGCCCGCCAGCGACAACACCGCAAGGATCATCAGCGGGCCGGTCATCGTCAGCGGCGATTCATGTGGATGCGCCTTACCGCGATACTTTCCGAAGAAGGCCATGAAGACGGAGCGAAACACATAGAAGGCCGTCATGCCGGCGGTGACCACTCCGACCCAGTACATCCACGGGGCGTGATGATAGGCCGCGATCAGGATTTCATCTTTACTGGCGGCGCCGGAGGTGAAGGGGACGCCGGAAATCGCCAGCGCTGCGCAGATGATAGTCCAGAATGTAATGGGGATCTTGGTTCGGAGCCCGCCCATTTTCCGCAGGTCCTGCTCGCCGCCCACCGCGTGAATCACGCTGCCTGCTCCAAGGAACAACAGGGCTTTAAAGAACGCATGCGTAACTACGTGGAACATGCCGGCCGCGAATGCTCCGGAGCCCAGTGCTAGGAACATGTACCCGAGCTGCGAGACCGTCGAGTAGGCGTACACCTTCTTGATGTCGTTCTGCACCAGGCCGATTGTGGCGGCCATTACCGCGGTGGCGAGGCCGACGATGGCGACGACATCCATGGCGATGGGCGCGTGTACGAACAGGCTGGACGACCGCGCGATCATGTAAACCCCCGCCGTGACCATGGTTGCCGCGTGGATCAGCGCGGAAACCGGCGTGGGGCCGGCCATCGCATCCGGCAGCCAGACGTAGAGCGGAATCTGCGCCGACTTTCCGGCCGCGCCTACGAAGAACAAGAGACAGATGGCGGTGAAGATTCCTGCGCCCTGATCCACCGGCATTACTTTGGCGGCTTCAAACACCTTGCCGAAATCGAGCGAGCCGAAGTTAGTGACGATCAGGAACATCGCCAGGGAATAGCCGAAATCGCCCACGCGGTTTACGATGAATGCCTTCTTGCCGGCGTCGGCCGCGAACTTTTTGTCAAAGTAGAAACCGATCAGCAGGTAACTGCAGAGTCCTACGCCTTCCCAGCCGATAAACAGGATCAGGTAATTGGCGGCGAGCACCAGCACCAGCATGAAGAACATGAACAGATTCAGATACGCGAAGAAGCGGTAGTAGCCACCCTCATGAGCCATGTAGCCAGTGGCGTAGATGTGGATTAGGAGACCGATGCCGGTGACTACCAGCAGCATCACGGCGCTGAGACGGTCGAGGGCAAAATCAAAACCGATATTCAGATTCCCGCTTTGAATCCAGGTGAAGTAGCGTTCAATGTGCGCCTCTTCCGGCATTCCGGCGCCGAACAACCCCATGGCGGAGAGAGCCTTTAGGACCCACAGGAACGACAGCAATACCGAACCGATCGCGACGGCGTTGACGACGTTCTTACTGGACTTGCGTCCAATGAGTCCGTTGATCGCGAACCCGGCGAGGGGAAATACGGGAATGAGCCAAAGTTGATGCATCAGTAGGTATCTGCTCTTAATTCTTCATGCTGTTGATTTCGTCGATCTCCAGCGTGGATCGATTTTTGTATACGGTCAAAATGATGCCGAGGCCGACCGCCGCCTCAGCGGCTGCGACTACCATTACGAAGAAGGCGAAAATCTGCCCGTCCACTTGCTTCAGATGATACGAGAACGCGATGAAGCTGAGGTTCACGGCGTTGAGCATCAGCTCAATGGACATGAATACGGTGATGATGTTCTTGCGAAACAGAAACCCGGCCACGCCGAGCGAAAACAGGACGGCGCTGAGCACCAGGTACCACGAGAGTGGAACGGCGGCGGGAAGAGGAGGCATGTTAAATCTCCTTCCTTGCGAGGACGATGGCGCCGATAAGTGCGATCAGGATCAGGATCGACGTGACTTCGAACGGCAGCAGGTAGGCCGTGAACAACGCGCGACCTACTTCAAGCGGTCCGCCTTGCGTAAAGGTTCCGAACACTACCGGAGCGGACTTCGGCAGCATGCCCTGGACGATAAAACTGATAACACCGATGAAGACGGCGAACAGCGGGATGCCGAACCACTTGACCATGGGCGACTTGGACGACTTGTGTTCCGTGCCTGCGTTCAGCAACATGATGACAAAGACGAACAGCACCATGACCGCACCTGCGTATACGACGATCTGCGCCGCGGCAATGAATTCAGCGCCAAGCAACAGATAGAGCACCGCCAGCGACACCATGACACCCACCAGCGAGAGGGCGCTGGAGATTGGGTGCGTCTGCACAACCAGACTAATGGCGGAGGCCACTGCGATAAAGGCGAACAGGAGAAAGAGAGGGACGTCCATGGTTGATTGAGTGGTTAGTTATTGGTTGGGGAACACGGCCACCAGCAGGGCCGTTACCAGCAGATTCAGCAGCGCCGCCGGAAACAGAAACGTCCAGGCGAATTTCATTAACTGGTCGTATCGGAAACGGGGCAAGGTGCCGCGAATCCAAATATAGACGAAGAGAAGCCCGCCGGTTTTGGCCGTGAACCAGAAAAGCGGCAGCAGGATCGGCTGCAGAATGGGAACCAGAAACAGCACGCCGATGCCGAAGAAGACGATGCCCGCGATGGGCAGCGTGATGCGGTCAAAAGGACGCGCGGGGTGCAATCCGTGATAGAGCGCAATGGCTCCGCTGCCTACGAACAGCAGGGTCGGGATAAAGCCTGAACCGTATTCAACCGGGAAGGGAGCGTGCCAGCCGCCGAGGAAAATCAGCGTTGCTACGGCGGTGACGGTCACCATGTTGGCGTATTCGGCCATGAAGAATGCCGCGAATTTCATGCTGCTGTACTCGACGTGAAAACCGGCTACCAGTTCGTTTTCCGCTTCGGGAAGATCGAACGGGATGCGGTTGGTTTCGGCGAAGGCAGCGATCATGAAGATGAAGAAACCGAAAATTTGCGGGATGACGTTCCAGCGCGGAATCACGTGGAAGTAGTAGCCGGCCTGCGTGTCCACGATCTCGCGAAAGCTCAAGCTGTTTGAGAGTAACAGCGGCGCGGCGATGGCCAGGGCCAGCGGCAGTTCGTAACTGATCATCTGCGCCGAGCTGCGCAAACCGCCGATGAGCGAATACTTATTGTTCGAAGCCCAACCGGCCAGCGCCACTCCGTAAACGCCAATCGACGAGAGCGCCAGGACCACAAGGACGCCGATTTTCAGGTCGGTGAGCTGCATCCAGGTCTTGACGCCGAACACTTCGATCTCCGGGCCGAACGGCAAAACCGAGATGGCGATCAACGCAATAGTGACGGCTAAGAACGGCGCCAGCATATAGAAAAACTTGTTGACGTAGGGGGGAAGGAGGTCTTCCTTGGTTAACAGCTTGACGACGTCCGCCAGCGGTTGTAACAAGCCGTGCGGACCGACGCGCTGCGGGCCCACGCGAAGCTGAATGTGCGCCAGCACCTTGCGTTCAACCCATTGCAGGTAAGCCAGGGTGGTGAGCAGGATGAACGCGATGAGCCCCGCTTTGATCAAACTTAGGATGAAAAAGTTCATGTTAGGGAGTATTCACCCCAGATTCATACAGCCCGGACTGACGCTCCATCACCGAATTGAGCATCTTCGAATACCGGCCCAGCGAACCGGACGTAAAGAGGGTATCCCGCGCCGACTGAATCAGTTCCGGGCGCGATTCCAGCGGGACACGGCCATTGACGGGACTGGTTTGCGCAGCGCCGCCGGTTGCAATGATAGGCAAGGGAATATTATAACCGCGAACGGTCTTCCGAATCTCATCAAAGATGGCTTCCGGCCTGGTCGGGCCCAGATCGATCCCCATTTCCTTGGCCAGCAGGCTGAAGATTTCCAGATCGGGCTTGGTGCCCATGGTTTTTACGGCACGCTTCAGCCGTTGGACTTCGCCGGTGACGTTGGTGACAGTGCCGTCTTTCTCGTAGGCTGAGGCAGCTGGGAACACCACGTCGGCACGCTGTGCGGTTTCCGTGAGGAACATCTCCTGCACTACGACAAATGCGTGCTGCGCCGCGAGGTTTCCGCTCTTCAGCGGATTGGCTCCGACGACCCAGAGCACATCAAGATCGGCTGCCGCCAGCATTTCGTGGGTGGCCATACCCTGAGCGGTACCCGCGTTGTAGCCAGGCAGCAGGCCGGGGATGAGGCCCATGTCCACTGCGCCGCGGGAGTTTGAATAATCTACCAGGCAAACGTACTTGACGGGGATGCCGAGAGACTCACCGAAAACCACCAGTTTACGAACCGCATCGCCCTTGATGGCGTCGCCAAAGACGATGACCAGTCCGGATTCCTTGGCAAGTTGCCCGCGGAGCGATTCCACCGCGCTGAGTTCTTCGCCGGATTTCGCAATCACGCTGGCGACGGCATATTTGCGCTCCCGCACGGGGCCGTTGGTGACCGTGTAGGTGTGGGCGGCGTGGTGCCGGAAATTGGCGCGGATCTGGAAGGCTAGCAGCGGATGCTGTTCGGCCAGGTCCGCGCCGATGACCAGCGTCGCCTTGGCGGTGTAGAGATCGGCCACGGTTGCCAGGGCGGAAGTCTTGCCGCTGATGGCATCCAGCAGCGTGGTGAGGTCGCCGCTGCGGTGATGATCGATATTGTCTGTGCCCAAGCCTTGGCGGGCAAATTTTTGCAGGTAGTAATTTTCTTCGTTCGTCGTCCGGTTGGAACCGATCACGCCGAAATTACCGCCGATTGCCTTCACTTCATTGAACTTCCGCGCAACAGTGAGCAGCGCTCTGGACCAGGAGACGGGCTCCAGCTTTCCGTCCACGCGCATCAGCGGCGATTGCAGGCGCTCCGGATTCTCAGTGAAGTCGAACGCATAGCGGCCCTTAATGCAGAGGAATTCGCCGTTGATCCCGGAACGGTCGCGGTTGTTGCCGCGAATAATTTTGTCGTTGCGGACGCCGAGGGTGGTCTTGCAGCCGTTGGAGCAGTGCGTGCAAACGGTGCCGACGTGGTTCATTTCCCAGGGGCGGGTCTGGTAGCGGTAGGTTCCGCTGGTGAGCGCCCCCACCGGGC
>JANXXV010000101.1 GCA_025350445.1 Bryobacteraceae bacterium
CAGGACAACGAAGAAGTCCTGTCCGTTCACGTCGACATGCCGGTCCAGCACGATGTCGCCTTCGGTCAACGTCCCGGTTTTGTCGCTACAAAGAATTTCGATACTGCCGAAGTCTTCGATCGCCGACAGTTGTTTGACCAAAACTTTTTTCCTGGCCATTCGCCGCGCGCCCTGCGCAAGTGTGATGGTGATGATCATCGGCATCATCTCCGGCGTCATGCCAACCGCAAGCGCCACCGAGAACAAGAACGATTCGAGCAGCGGACGATGCAAGACGATATTCACCAATAGGACGAACAGCACCAGCAGCAGGATCACCCGTGTAATCATCAACCCGAAGTGGCGTATTCCACGGCCGAATTCGGTTTCCGGCGGCCGCTTGGCCAGCCGTTGGGAAATCTCGCCGAAGGCGGTATCTTTGCCTGTGCGGACGATGACCGCGGCGCCGATTCCCGTCTGAACAGCGGTCCCCAGAAAAACGCAGTTGCCGGCGTCCGCAATGCTGTGTTGCCCCGATGGAAGATCATCCGCCGTCTTGTCGACAGGCAACGACTCTCCGGTAAGCGCGGATTCGCGTACGTGCAGGTCCTTGGCGTTCAGTAAACGGGCATCGGCCGGCGCCAGGTCCCCGGCATTGAGCTTGACGATATCCCCGGGGACCAGTTCTTCGATCGGCAACTCCAATTCTTTTCCGTCGCGCAGAACCGCTGCTGTTCGCGCAACCTGCTTCCGGATGTCCTCTACCGCGTGCCGCGCCTGATACTCCACATAGAAGTTCACCATCACGCTGAGCAGCACAATCGCGATGATGATGGAGCCGCCAACCGCATCATGAAGTGCGATCGAGATGACGCTGGCCGCGAGCAGTATCAATACCAGAGGGTTGGCAAAAAACCGGAGGAAACCGATCAGCGTAGCGAAGCGAGGCTCCCCCACCAAGCTGTTTGGGCCATGGTCATGCAGCCGCTGCTTCGCCTCGGCGGAGGTGAGTCCTGCCGGCGTGGCTTGGAGCAACGCCAGTAAGTCGTTCAGGGGCACATCCCAGAACCGTTCGAGCGTCTTGTCCGGTTTGCTCATGCGCAGCCTCGCTTTTGATTCTACTTGCCGTCGCCGGCTTGTCTCGCAGTACGCTGAATGGACATGCTCACACGAACCTGCTTCTCGATCATTGTGTTCCTCTGCAGTGCGTGCGCGGCCGACATCAGGACCGTGCATTTTCAAAGCGAAGATCACAGTACGAAGCTGACCGGTTATCTCTTTGAACCGTCAGGAAGGGGCCCTTATGCCGCCGTTGTGATGCTGCACGGTCGCGCAGGTCCATACTCTTCGCTTGCCAAGGGCGTGTATGGTGCAACGACGCTTTCGAAACGGCACAAGCAGTGGGGCGAGTTCTGGGCGGAGCGGGGATACGTCGCGCTGTTGGTGGATAGTTTTGGACCGCGCGGCTTTCCGCAGGGCTTCGGGCGGGGAAGCTACGAAGATCGGCCTCCCGAGGTGAGCGAGCAAACGGTGCGTCCGCTCGATGCTTATGGAGCGTTGCGCTATCTGCGGGGCAGGCGCGATATCATCGGCGATCGTATCGGCGTACAGGGCTGGTCGAACGGCGGAATGACCGTTCTGGTCACCATGAGCGACGGCGCGCCCGGGATTAATCAGCCAACAGCGGAGACCGGATTTCGCGCGGCTCTTGCCGAATATCCCGGCTGCGGAATGGATGCGGTCAAGGGGCCGTATCATTCCTATGCCCCATTGCTGCTGATGATTGCTTCGGCGGACGAGGAGGTGTCTCCACGGGTCTGTGAGGCGTTCGCAAAACGCGCCAGGAAAGCGGGCAGCGAGTTGGAATCGATTGTTTTTGCTGGGGCGGAACATAACTTCGACGATCCCGGCAAAACCAAACAATCGAATCCGGCCAACCACAGCGCGACTGAAGAAGCGATGAGCCGCGCGGAAAGTTTCTTCGCAAAGCATTTGTCTCAGCCGCGGTAGATACCGCTATCGTGCTACCGGTGCCACGTCAACTTGCTTCGCCCCGTGCAAACGATCATGTAACACTTCCGTATCCAGATCACCGGTCCACTTGCCGATCACCAGCGTGGCCACCCCGTTTCCAATCACGTTCGTAATCGCCCGCGCTTCCGACATGAACCGGTCAATGCCCAGAATCAGCGCCAGGCCCGCCACCGGAATGTTGCCGACAGCCGACAGCGTGGCGGCCAGAACGATGAAGCCGCTTCCGGTCACACCTGCCGCGCCCTTCGAGGTCAGTAACAACACCACCAGCAAAGTGACTTGCTGCATCAGCGTCATTGCCGTGTTGGTTGCCTGCGCGATGAACATCGCAGCCATGGTCAGGTAGATCGCGGTGCCGTCCAGGTTGAACGAATAGCCCGTCGGAACCACCAGTCCAACAGTCGACCGGCCCACGCCCAGAGTTTCCATCTTCGCCATCATCCGCGGCAAAGCTGCTTCCGACGACGAGGTGCCCAGCACGATCAGAATCTCCTCTTTGATGTAACGCACGAACCGCCAGATGCTGAAGCCATGCGCGCGGGCGATGATACCCAGAACTCCGAAAATGAAGAACACGCACGTCAGATAGAAAGTCCCCATCAGCTTGGCTAACGACAGCAGGCTTCCAAGACCATAGGCCCCGATAGTGAAAGCCATGGCGCCGAACGCGCCGATGGGTGCGGCTTTCATGATCAGGTTGACCACCGCGAACAGAACCCGCGACATCTGTTCGATGAATTGGAAAACCGGATTCTCTCTTGTCCCGAACTTCTGCAAGGCGATACCGAACATCACCGCCAGCAGCAGCACTTGCAGGATCTCGCCCTTGGCAAACGCGTCAAAGAATGTGGCGGGAATGATGCCCAGCAGGAAATCCTGAATCCCTCCCATTTTCCCCGGTGCGGCGTAGGAGGCAATCGCCGTGGCGTCCAGCTTCTTCACATCCACGTTCATGCCCGCGCCGGGCCGCAGAACATTTACTACCAGCAGGCCCAGTATCAGCGCCAGCGAACTCACCACTTCGAAGTAGAGCAGGGCCAGCCCGCCGGTTCTTCCCACCTTCTTCAAGTCTTCGGTCCCGGCGATGCCCAGCACCACCGTGCAGAAGATGATGGGGGCGATAATCATCTTGATCAGCTTGATGAACGCATCGCCGAACGGCTTCATCGCCGCCCCGGTGGCCGGTGCGAAGAAGCCAAGTAAGATGCCGCCGGCAATCGCTACCAGAACCTGAAAGTACAGCGATCGGAAAGGCGAACCAGGAACCACCTTAGAGCTCGTCATGAGAAGCTTTCAGCATATCTCTATGAATCCGCCTTACCAATAGTGGTGTCCGCTGGGGATGGCTGCTGGAAACACGTAAGCGTACATCAGCACGATGGCTCCCACCAGCAACGCGAGAACCACGCTGTGAACAACCACGGCGCGCAGCAGTAAACCCTCTTTGCCCTCCTGCCCGGTGGCCGCGCAAGCGATCACCAGCGATTGCGCGGCCATCATCTTGCCCATCACTCCGCCCGCGCTGTTGGCCGCTCCCATCAGAATTGGGCTGAGGCCCAGCTTGTTCGCCGTGATCACCTGCAGGCTGCCGAACAGCGCATTGGAGCCTGCGTCCGTTCCGCTGAGCGCCACACCTAACCATCCGATGAGGGTGCCAAACAGGGGGAACAGAACACCGGTGTGCGCCAGCGCCAGCCCCAGCGTGGCATCCATTCCGGAATACCGCGTCAGGTATCCCAGGCTGAGCATGGCCATGATCGCCGCGATACTGAAACGCAAACGGAACAGCACGCCGAAGAAGACTCTCATCGTCCGTGCCAGGGAAAGGCCGAGTAATGGGCCAGCCAACAGCCCGGCAAAAAATGTCCCAGTACCCACCGTGGATAACCAGGCGACGTCGAAGATCGCCGGTTCCGCGTAAGGCTTCGGCACGGCGGGCACTTGACGGAATACTTGCAAGTGCAATCCGGGAACCGGAAACTTGATGGAATACGAGTCCAGCAGCTTCGCTATGGCGGGCAATCCCCAGATCACAACAAAAACGGACAACAGAAGGAACGGCGACCACGCTCGAAACACGCGGCCCACGGTCAGTTGCGGCAAGCCGGCGGGCTTAGCCGGAGCCTTCCATCCGGGGAACTCCCACACCGTTGCCGGTTTCCATACCTTCCCGAAGAACACGGCGAGAATCAGCAACGTGCCGATGCCGCCGACGATATCCACCAGCGACGCGTCCATGAAGTTCGACCAGAAGAACTGGAAACTGCCGAATGATATTCCACACACCAGCAATCCCGGCCACACGGCCAGCGTGTCTTTCGTGCTCGCCATCATGCGCACCAGCCAGAATGGAAGCACCAGCGTGGTGAGCGGAAGAATGCGGCCCACCATCGCGCTGAAATCGGCCTCGGGTAAACCGGTTACCGCGGTGAGAGTTCGAATGGGATTACCCAGGCCGCCGAAAGCCACCGGCGCGGAGTTCGCAATCAAACAAAGCACCGCTGTTTGAAACGGAGGAAAGCCGACGCCGATCATCATGGCCGCCGTAACCGCTACCGGCGCCCCGCCTCCGCCCGCGCCTTCCAGCAGCGCGCCAAAGGCAAAGGCTATCAACAGGACTTGTAAGCGCAGGTCTCCCGTGATAGCGGCGATGGATTGCTTCAGCGTTTCGAACTGCCCCGATTCCACCGTCAGTTCATAAACGAATACCGCCGCCACCACCACCCAGGCAATCCGGAACCAACCATACACCAGACCAAGGGACACGGCGCCCGCTATCATTTGCGCGGGCATTCGGAAAATTGCCAGGGCCACTACGATGGCTACCGCAAACGCGTAGATGGCGGCCTTCCACGCGGCGGCGCGGCGGATGGCCAGCAGATAGAACAGACAGACCGCGGGAATTGCCGCCGCCAGCGTCGAAAGGTATACGTTCCCAAGAGGGTCGTAATTTTGAGACCACACTGAATTCATCAGAGCTAACCTATCTCATTCGATGGTGCAATTGCTATTGGCCACCAGCGAACGGCGATGGCGGGCGATCAGCGCGTACAGCGCGTCGCCAACCGGGCGGAAGAGCGGAGAGAACAGCAGAAGCAAGATGGCTACGGTTACATTGCGGAATCGCGAGTCGCCGGCTCCGGGAGCGGCGAGCACTGTATAGGTCAGCAGATACGAAATCGGATTGCAGAGAACCATCATTTTGAACGCGCTGAAACCGGAATAGATCTTGTCGCCATTCACTAGGTACAGCCGGCGGCTGGCGTCGGCATCCGCGATCCCATAGCGCTTGCCCACGCCGGATTGGTAAGGCTGCCATTCCAATATTTTCTCCAGGTCGAAACGCTCTACCCAGCCCTTCGTTAATGCGCAGAATCCACAATCGCCGTCGAAGATCACCAGCATCGGCGAGGCGGGCCAGGATGCGAAGGCCAGCATCGATGCCGTCATTGCGTAGAAGAACATAGTGAACGTGCTGCCGGTGAAAAACAGCATCCCCGAATGCAGCAGCAGGTTGCCCCAGATGCCGAGGGGGAACAAGCGCCGGGCCAGGAACACGCCGCTCAATCCAAGCTCTGTAACGATGGTGAACCAACTGATGGCCTTCGCCAGCAGCAGCGGCGGCAGGTAGGAAGAGACGGCAATAAACACCGGTTGATGTAATCGGTTCGCCGCCCAATTTTGAAAGAACACGCCGGATCGCCAGTCGCCGTCAAGCAGTTTGTTCGATCCCGCGCCGAAGTATACCAGCACCAGTTGCAGCCGGATCATCCACGGCTCCCTGCCGGGTTCGTAGAGCCCGATAAGAAACAGAATGAAGCCGCAGAATGTCTTGTTATTTCCGTAGTAGGCCTTCGATGCCAGCACGCTGACGATGATGGTCATGCCTAGAATGAACGCCGCCGCCCGCACGGATCGATTGAAAAGCAATGCCAAGGCCGACGCCACAAAGCAAACTTGCAGCGTCCGTTGGAACAGCACCGGCGGAAAACTATCGAGTCCTGGAACGAACGGAAGAAACGGATCGGGCAGCAACATCACGTGGTTTGTCAGCAGCAGCGCGATCGCAATAGCTTTAGCCATTACCAAGAGATTGACGGGTAGCGCCGTCCCGCCGCAGCGCAGCGGATTCCACGGCGGGCCTATGGCTGCCGCGGCCATTGCCACACCTGTTCCTGCTTTCCGTTTACGCGATATCGCATCTCGACCCGCGCGGGATTGCCGCGTCCATACGATTCTTCATAGCCCTGCACAATATCCATCACGTGTTGCGGCGAACGGTTATCAGTGCCATTTTCCGCGCGCCGGTAGCGGGCGCGCACCTCCTTCGCGTTGAGTGCCCGGCCGGCCACCTCCACCCGCAGTTTGTACTCGGTTTGAATGTCGAAAGGAGCCCAGCAGAAGTAGCGCGACGGCACGAATCGCGCGTACACAATCATCACAACCTGGAACAGCAGCAGCGCGGCGGCCGCGGTGGTTTTCATCGGAATACGAAATTTACCATACTCAATGCCCGCTGAGTGTGTCAAATTGGATAGATTGCCTGCCAATTCACTTTTCACCCCTTTGACGCTGCGCGGCATCACCATGCGCAATCGCATTGCCGTCTCTCCGATGTGCCAATACTCCAGCGAGGATGGCTTCGCCACCGACTGGCATCTGGTTCACCTGGGCAGCCGAGCCGCTGGTGGCGCGGGGCTGGTGATGGCGGAGGCGAGTGCGGTCACGCCCGAGGGCAGGATCACGCCGAACGATCTGGGCATCTGGAAGGACGAGCACGTCCCGATGCTCGCGCGCGTGGCGGCGTTTATCGAAGCGCAAGGGGCTGTACCCGGCATTCAGCTCGCCCACGCCGGCCGCAAGGCCAGCACCAGGCGCCCCTGGGATGGAGGCACGACAATTTCACGAAACGACGGTGGATGGACCCCTGTTGCTCCAAGCCCCATTCCATTTCGCCCGGAAGATCAACCGCCAACCGGGCTCACGCGGGACCAACTCCAGCAGACCCTCTGGGCATTTGTGGTGGCGGCGGCCCGAGCGGGAAAGGCGGGATTCCGTCTGATTGAATTGCACGCCGCCCACGGCTATCTGCTGCACGAGTTCCTTTCGCCGCTGAGTAATCACCGCACCGATTCTTACGGCGGCTCGCTGGAAAACCGGATGCGGTTCCCGTTGGAGGTGATTCGTGCCGTGCGCGCCGACTGGCCCGAAGAGTATCCCCTTTTCGTGCGAATCTCAGCCACCGATTGGGCTGAAGGCGGCTGGGACATAGAACAATCGATCGTGTTCGCACGGGAAGCCGCAGCCCTGGGTGTGGATCTGATCGACGCGTCTTCCGGCGGGCTGGCGCTCTCGGCGAAAGTCCCGGTTGGCCCGGGCTATCAAGTGCCGTTCGCCGAACGGATCAAGGCCGAAGCAGGCATTCGGACGGGCGCCGTGGGGCTAATTACCGATGCCAGACAAGCCGATGAAATCATCCGGACGGATAAGGCGGATATCGTACTCTTGGCCCGCGCCACGCTGCGCGATCCATACTGGGCCCACCATGCCGCGGTGGCACTGGAATTGCAGCCCGCTGTGCCCCCACAATATCTACGTGCTTTCTAGGAACCAAATTTCGCTTTCGCTCATCTAACCATCAGACCTATGGACTGGCACATCATCAATCACCGCGATTACATCGATGGACCTTTCGAGACGTTTCAAGATGCTCTAAACGAAGCTCTCGTCTTGGGAAACGATACCCGCACGGCCCCACGTATTGGCCGTAAGGCACGCGATTTCTATGTCTATCGGCCCCCTTACGACCGTAAAGAACAATGGCAGGCGGAGTACTGGCTCTGCACAAAACCGGCGGCGTTAGGCCAGGGAATTGGAGAAGCTCTCTTCGATCCGCAGTCGAAGGCGGCCTGAACCTACCGCTGGTAAGCAAGCCTGGTTTCCGCTCGTGAGCAGTCTGGTTACCAGCGGTAAGCGGCCTTCGAATTTTTCCAGAAATATTTTTCGGAAGCTTCCTGTCCTTTCGAAGCGAAATACTCCCGGACCACTTTGAACACCGTGGCATAGGGCCCCACCTTCTCACTCACCGGCCAGTTGCTGCCGTAGACCATGCGATCCGCGCCGAAGACATTCCA
The DNA here is from genome assembly GCA_025350445.1 of Bryobacteraceae bacterium. The sequence goes on from JANXXV010000101.1 coordinate 8,148, forward strand.
AAGTTCGTCCAGGGACGGTTTATAGAATGCGGCGTCTTCCGGTACCCGGTTCCCCACCCGGCGCAAGACTTCTGATACTTTGGCATAAACCTGCGGGCGCTTTCCCAGTTCCGCCAACGCGGCCTGATATTCCTTGCGCGCCGCCTCTCCTTTGGGTGCATTGAACGGCAGATGATTGATCACCACGCGCAAGTTGGGAACGCGATCCGTCAGCCTGACCAGTTGGGCCAGCATCGCCGGCGGACCGATGGCGTCCAGTTCCAGCCCCGCCCCGGCCATCTCCTTCAGGTCCGATAGAAACTCCGGACCATCCTGGATCTTCCCTAATCTAATGCCGCGGAACAGCCGGTTCTTATGAAACCGCGCCAGATTCTTGCGGAAGTCCGGCGTGCCCGGTTCCAGCCGCCCCACCGCGGCGACGATGACCGGATTCTTCGCCGCCAGATCAAGCACCCACTGGTTGTCTTCCAGCCAGGCGCTGGCCTCCACCTTTATCGCTCCCGTAACGCCGAACGGTTTCGTCAACCGGACGAACTCATCGGGCATAACGGTGCGGTACAACAGCGTCTCGCTCTTCGGCGGCCAAGGGACACCCTGCGGCCGCGACGGGTCGTAGAAGTGTACGTGTGTATCAATGATGGTAGCCGGCAGCGTAACCGCGGCCTGCGAGGCAGAGGGAGGAACAGCGGCTGCCGCCGCGGCAGTTAGAAACGTTCTGCGGTTCATGGCAGTGCGAATGCAATCAATGAAGAGTCGTTGCTGACTGCGACATACTGTACGCCATCGACGGAGTACGACATGGGCGAACTGCGAATCTCCGCGCCTGTTTGGTACTTCCACAGAAGCTTGCCCGTCCGCGAATCGAGGCCGATGAGATAGCCATCCTTCGATGCGGCAAACAGCACGCCGCCCGCGGTGCCAAGCACTCCTGTGGCCGGCGAACCAAGCTGCAGCGGGAATTTCCAGCGAATCGATCCGGTCAACGGGTCGATGGCCTTAACAAACCCCGGAGTCTTCACCACGTCATCCAACTGCTGGCCGGTGCCAACATACGGATCGCCCGGCTTCGGATCTTTTGTCAGGCTGCTGTAGATCGCGCATGCTTCCATTACGCTGACATAAAACAGTCCGGTATTCGGATCGTACGACGGCGAATTCCAATTCGTCCCGCCCGACGCATCGGGGCAGGCGTAGTTGCCTTCCGGCGTCGGCGTGGTATTCGGAATTAAGATCGGCCGCCCTTTCGCGTCGATGCCATCGGCCCAAGTCTGTTTCGCAAACGCCTTACCCAACAGAAACTCGCCGGTCTCGCGATCCAACACATAGAAGAAGGCATTGCGATTCGCCTGGATTAGCAGCTTGCGCTGCTTGCCCCCGAACTTCGCGTCAATCAGCACCGGAGTTTCATTCGCGTCCCAGTCATGCACGTCATGCGGCGTGAATTGAAAGTGCCACTTCAAGCGTCCCGTGTTCGGGTCGATGGCAAGCACGCTGCAAGTGTACAGATTGTCGCCCAACCGAACCGAACCGTCGTAATCGGGCGACGGGTTGCCGGTAGTCCAATACAGCGTGTCGGTCCCCGCGTCATACGTGCCGGTCATCCATGTGGGGCCGCCGCCGGTTTCGGCGG